>PLJQ01000137.1 GCA_003140275.1 Limisphaerales bacterium | reverse complement strand
CCTATGAAATATTCAGGCTAAGCATCCGACGATTGTCAGCAAAAGTGGCCAACCCGGTCGTTGGAACGATTCGGACAAGGTTTGAAAAAACGGGCGTTTTCGGCGAGCAGTCCAAAACCAAATTCCAAGTAAAGGAAGCACCACAATTGAACCGGGGGTCGTGCAATAACTGATGGTTCCTAGCAACATGCCGAGCACACCTGGTGCGCCATTTTTTATCGCCAGCGGAACCACAAACCCGAAAATCCACAGGCCGATAAACAACAACGGTAATAGCGGACCCACGCCTGCCTGCGGTGTCCGAGACGGGGATTCCGTCAGCTCGGTTTCAGGAGGCGGGCGGTCTGGTGTTTTTCCAACCTGCTCTGATGCCTTTGCAAGAGTCTTCTCCGTGTGGTTCGTTGACTCCTGATTCGGTTGAGGCGGCTCGGGCAGAGGGTCTGGTTGAGAATCGCCTTCGGCACCATCAGCGGAAGTGAACTTTTTTTCGGGCGTTGGAACGGGCGCCTCTGGCGGCGGCGAAAGTGGCGGTGGTAGTTGTTCGAGCCACTCACCGCAAAATCGGCATTTTACAGCCGCAGCCCGTATTTGCTCTCTGCAAAATGGGCAAATCTTGAATTCACCCGTTAGCGACATGAGCCGACAGTACGCATTACGCCCATAAAGGCTTCATTGTGCCGGGGAACAAACTCGGGGCTTAATGGTGGAATCCGTAAAGAATGTTCTTGCTCTCATAACGGCAAAATTGGCCAACGGCTAGGAATCACCCGGCGTGCGGAATTACGTTTTCAATCGCTCAATCATGGCCGCACGTCAAAATCGGGACCGCCATCGTGTTCTGGCACGCTGCCGCCGCCACGTAACCTAAAAGACCAGCCGGTTCTCTCAAAATCGAACTGGGGGCGGATGGTCAGCCGTCAGCGGTTCTGACGTTTATCACGAAAGAGTTGCCGGTTTGCACAGGAATGGGTCTGGCCTTGCGTATGGGAGGTTTTTGCCGGTATTTGATGGTGTGTGACACCGCACCAACGAAAAATCAACGCCATCGTCTCAAGACTGCTGGAATGGTTTCCAAAAAACGCGCGCGACCTGCCGTGGCGACGAACTCATGATCCTTACGCGATCTGGGTTTCCGAGGTAATGCTCCAGCAAACCCAGGTCAAAACCGTCATTCCTTATTGGCAACGCTGGATGCGCGAACTGCCGACCATCAACGCCGCTGCAAAAGCCGGTCCGGCCAGTCTGCACAAGCTCTGGGAAGGTCTTGGCTATTACACCCGCGTACGCAACCTGCAGAAGGCCGCGCACCAAATCATCGAAAACCACGGCGGCCAGTTTCCTGAAAAATTCGACGACGTCCTCGCGCTGCCCGGCGTGGGCCGCTACACCGCCGGCGCAACTTGCAGCATCGCCTTCAACCAACCCGCGCCCATTCTCGACGGCAATGTCATTCGCGTGCTGACTCGCGTATTCGGCATCGCGCAAAATCCACGGGAACAAACAACAATCAAGAAACTCTGGCAGTTGGCCGAAACGCTCGTGTTGACTGCCGCTAGCGACCCGCATCACGCATCACCGTGCTCCCATCTAAACCAATCGCTGATGGAGCTTGGCGCACTGGTTTGCGCACCCAGGCAGCCCGGGTGCGATGCATGTCCGGTCCGCCGACATTGCGCGGCGCACCGCCAAGGTCGGATCAATCAAATCCCGAACACTGGCAAACGCGCCCGCACGACAACTCGACATTTCATCGCGCTAGTCGCGCAACAAAAAGGACGCATTCTTGTTCGACAACGCCCGCCCGGCGTGGTCAACGCACAGCTCTGGGAATTCCCAAATTTTGAACTAGGCAACGGTTCGGATTTAAACCGCGCGATCAAAAAGACCTGGGGCATCGCGCCTGCGTCTATTCAACCGTTTTGCACCGTCAAACACTCCATCACGCGCTATCGCATCACGCTCGAAGTATTCCAAGCCGAGCTAAAAACGCCGCCCGGGAAAACCCGCCAACTCGGTCGATGGCTCACGCGAAGGGAACTGGAGCAACTCGCCTTCGCCAGTGCCCACAAAAAAATCCTGGCTCGCCTGTCGCCCTGAAACCGGGTGGTCATGTGCGCCAAAGCTTTGAAATACCTGCGCTTGCCCAAGTGTCGAGAACGGTTTACTCTGGTTTCAAATCAACACTGATCGCCGCACCAATTTAAACTTTGGCCCGCAAGCCAAACAGAAACGAAAGGAATTATGATGATGACACGACGCCAAGCTATTCAAACAACTACGTTGGCCACCGCTGTTGTCGCGGTTGGCTCTTCGCTGACCCGCGCGCAGGCACAAACTGCCGCTGCTCCCGCCGGCCCGTTCACCCTGCCCCCGCTGCCTTACGCGTTCGATGAGCTTGAACCGCATATCGACGCGCAAACGATGCAGATTCACCATGACAAACATCACGCCACTTATGTGGCCAACCTGAACAAGGCTTTCGCAGATTGGCCGGAGTACCGTTTGCGAAAGTACTCTGGCGATGCTGAACAGACGCTAAGGGCATTGGATTCTATTCCAGAAAACATCCACAATGTCGTTCGCAACAACCTTGGTGGGCATTAAAACCACTCGCTTTTCTGGCAAATGATCAAGAAGGACGGCGGCAGCGGACCAAAGGCTGAACTAGCTCGTGCGGTTGAGAAAAACTTTGGTCACTTTGCCGACTTCAAAACCAAGTTTACCGAAGCTGCCACAAAAGTTTTTGGCAGCGGCTGGGCTTGGCTGGTAATGATGCCTGACAAAAGCTTGGCAATCACAGCGCGCCCCAACCAAGACTCGCCAATAACTGGAACTCTGGACGAAGCAAGGATTGAGCGACCACAAACTCAAATACTCCTCGGCCTGGACGTTTGGGAGCATGCCTACTACCTAAAATACCAGAACAAACGCGCCGACTACATCGCCGCATTTTTCAATGTCATCAATTGGGATTTTGTTTCCGAGCGTTTTGAAAAACTAGCTTGAAGTCCAAGCAATCAGAATAAACTCTTCACCGTCACCACCAACTCAAAATGATTTTATGCGCAACACACTCTCCCGTCGATCCGCGCTCCGCAAAATGGCCGGCAGCGCCGTTGCGATGAGCGCGGCTGCCAGCCTTTCCTCACGCCTGAATGCCGCTGATGCCGCTGCTGACAAAATGAAAGGCCTTATCAACCACTCCGTCTGCAAATGGTGTTACCCGAAAGTCAGCCTCGAAGACCTTTGCGTCGCGGGCAAGGAAATCGGCCTTCACTCCATTGAACTGCTCGAAGTGAAGGATTTCCCGACGTTAAAAAAACACGACCTCGTTTGCGCCATGGTCAGCGGCGTGCCGGGCGGAATCCCCGACGGCTTCAACCGTTTGGAAAACCACGACAAACTGGTGGACTATTTCGAGCGGACGGCGCCGGTGGTCGCCAATCACGGTTTTTTAAACATCATTTGTTTTTCCGGCAACCGCCTCGGACTCGACGACGAAAAAGGGTTGGAGAATTGCGCCATCGGCCTTATGCGCGTCGTGCCGATCGCGGAAAAACACAAAGTCACCGTCTGCATGGAAATGCTCAACAGCAAGGTCGATCACAAGGGTTATCAATGCGACCATACCGTGTGGGGAGTGGAACTGGTCAAGCGCGTCGGCTCGGAACATTTCAAGCTGCTCTACGACATCTACCACATGCAGATCATGGAAGGGGATATCATTCACACCATTCGCCAGAACTTCCAATACATCGGCCACTTCCACACCGGCGGCGTGCCTGGCCGGCACGAGTTGGACGATACCCAGGAGTTACAGTGGCGCACCGTCCCGAAGGCCATTGCCGATTTGAATTTCCAAGGTTACTTCGCGCACGAGTTCGTGCCATTGAAGGATCCCATTACGTCGCTCCGGCAGGCGGTCGAGCTGTGCACGGTGTAGTTGTTGTGGCGCGGGCACTCGTGCNNGCGCAGGAATTCGTTCCGAAACGCCCCGATGTTCTGGCCTCACTCAAACAAGGCGTGAATATTTGCGATGTGTAGTTCTGCGGTGACCAGTTGAAATCAACGAATTGTTTGAGCCAGTCTGGGATGGCCCGCTCAAACGAATCGTAGCTGGTTGAGCATTCCGAATTGAACCCTTGTCTAAAACTGCCTCAAGAACCGCAGATCATTCTCGTAGAACAACCGGATGTCGTTGATGCCGTAGCGNNCTTGCCCATCTTCTTGACGAGCGGGCTGGAGAAATCGATTTCAAAACTCGGTTCGGTGTAGCTGAAGTAGTGAGGACGAAAACGAATCTTCACATCGCCGCCGAGCAGTTCCTTGAACACAAATTCCACCGTGCCCTTGAGATCACCAACGGTGACGTTTTTATCCACATAAACGCCGTCGATTTGCTGGAACGTCGGGTTGTGTGTGGCATCGGCGTTGTCGCGACGATAAACCCGCCCCGGCACAACGATGCGTACCGGCGGCTTTTGGGTTTCGAGCGTACGGATTTGAACTGATGTCGTATGCGTGCGGAGCAGGAGTGGTTTGCGTTCGCCCTCACCGCTGCCCTCTCCACCAGGAGAGGGAGAACTTTTTTCCAGCTTCAAATAGAACGTGTCCTGCGCATCTCGGGCGGGATGATCGGCAGGTGTGTTGAGCGCGTCGAAGCAATGATACTCGTCCTCGATCTCCGGCCCGTCAGCCACCACGAAACCAATCTTACGGAAGATTCGGACAATGTCCTCGGTGACCTGGGTGAGCGGGTGAAGTTTACCGAGCGTGCGCCGGCGGCCCGGCAAAGTGAAATCGGTCGGTTCTTTGGGCAGCGCCGCTTTGAGCTCGAGTTCCGAGAGGCGTTCAGCCAGTGCAGTTTCCAGTTCCGCCTTGGCTTGGTTGATCAACTTGCCGGCGACCGGCTTTTCCTCTTTGGACAAAGTGCCGAGTTGTTTCATCAGGGCAGTGAACTTGCCATTCGCGCCAAAGTAATTGACGCGCGCCTGTTCCAGCGCGGCGAGGTCGGTCGCCGCTTTCAAATCCGCCAGCGCGGATTGTTTGAGCGGTTCGATTTGATCGAGGAATCCAGCCATAATAGGTTGTCCGGGATTTTTATAAGGAAACCATGAATTAAGGAAGCTATGAATTGGAATTCACATTGGCTTCTAGTTTCATGGACTCCTTATGGAAAATGAAAACGGGCGATCCTTCAAGGCCGCCCGTTCGCAATTTGAAATTCGTAATTCGAATTCGCCGTCAGGACTTGGCGGCTTTGGTCTTCAACGCAGCTTGGGCGACTTTGACAAGCTCGCTGAAAGCGGCGGCGTCAGTAGCGGCAAGATCAGCGATGACTTTGCGATCAAGCATGACCTTCGCAGCTTTGAGTCCCTCCATAAATCGGCTGTAGGTCAGACCGGCGGCGCGGGCGGCGGCGTTGATGCGAATCTGCCAGAGCATGCGGAAATTACGTTTCTTGGTCTTGCGATCGCGGAAGGCGTATTGGCGTCCATGATCGAGCGCATCGGCGGCGTATCGGTAAAGTTTGGACCGGCGCATGCGAAAGCCCTTGGCAGCTTTCAGTGTGCGGATGCGGCGTTTGCGGGAAGCGGGAGCGTTGGTGACTCGCATACTAAATGGTTGAGCGTTGAGAGTTGATGGTTGAGAGAAAAATCAATGACTGAACGGTAGATTCTGCGTGATCCGATAGGTGTCCGTGGGATCAACCAGTTTTGAAGTGCCGAGACTGCGGCGGCGCTTGGGGCTCTTGCCGGCCAATAAGTGGCGCTTGCCGGACCGCATCCGCATCACTTTGCCGGTGCCGGTGATTTTGAATCGTTTGGCCACGGACTTCTTCGTCTTAATACCTTTGGGGCGTCGCATAATAGTATCTTCTTTCAAAAAGAGCGCGCACTATAGGTTGAATCTCCGAGCTAATCAAGTGGTATTTTATCTCGTTTCGTCGTTCAAAAGACGCTGGTACTCCTCACGAATCTTCCCCACCAACGGCGACTGGCTCAAGCCGTGATTGTCGAGCGCCACGGCTTCAACGATTCCCCACGAACTGAGCGATAGAAAAACGCCCTGCGCTTGTCGAACTCCTTCAGGAATGATTTTCGTCTCTTGATTTGACAGCCCCAGCCTGCGGCAAATCTCCAAAACCACCGCGCGCGTCACGCCCGGCAAAATACCGCTCGCCAGCGGCGGCGTGCAAACCGTCTCGCTTTCAATCCAAAAAAGGTTACCGCTGGCGGCTTCAACGACTTCGCCATTGGTGTTCAGCAGCAACGCTTCATCGGCGTCGGCGGCATCGGCTTCAGCGCGGGCGAGGATTTGCGGCAACTTGTTGCAGGTCTTGAATTGGGCAAGCGGCTCATTCGCCGGTAGTCGAACTGATGAGGTGATCAAATGCCATTGCGGCGGATTTTTCGGATCAGCGTTTGGCGCAGGATGCAATGACATGACCGTGCTGGGATGGTCTGCGCCCTTGGGCGAGTAACCGCGCGGACCGACCCCACGCGATAGAGTGATGCGCAAAAGGGCTTCCGGCATCTGGTTTCGGTCGATGAGTTGCGCGGCGAAATCGCAGTAAGTACCGGGAGAAAACGGCAGGCGCAGTTTCAGAAACTCAGCGCCGTGTTGCAGCCGCTCCAGATGTTGCAGCCAGCGGAACGGTTTGCCGTGACAAACAAAAATCGTTTCAAACAGACCGTCGCCGTATAGAAAGCTCCGGTCAAATACTGAAACCACGGCTTGGGCTTCGGGAACAAACCGGCCATTGAGGAAAACAGTCATGCGATTCCTATACCGGGTAGGCGAGTGTCTCCGCGAGTTGAAATATTTCTTGCACGAACCGGCAGCGTGAACGCTGAACCCCAACAACAAGCCCCGATCGCGCCAGCTTGGCGAAAGTTTAGTTTCTTCTACGTCAACAACTTCGTCACCACTTCGCCGGCCACGTCCGTCAGTCGGAAATCGCGCCCCGAAAACCGATAAGTCAGTTTGGTGTGTTCGATGCCGAACAAGTGCAGAATGGTCGCGTGCAGATCGTTGATGTGGATCGGGTCTTTGACGATGTTCCAGCCAATGTCGTCGGTCTCGCCGATGATTTGATCGCCTTTGACGCCGCCGCCCGCCATCCAGATGGTGAACGCAAACGAATGATGATCGCGCCCGGTGTTGGCTTCGCGTCCGGCGCGATTTTCGCCAAGCGGAGTCCGGCCAAATTCCGAGCCCCACACCACAAGAGTTTCGTCCAGCAGCCCGCGTTGTTTCAAGTCTTTGAGCAGCGCGGCAATTGGCTGATCGGCCATGAGACAATTGTGGCCGAGTTCCTTGTCAAGGTCGCTGTGGTGGTCCCAGGAGGCATGGAAAATATTCACGAAACGCACGCCGCGTTCGACCAGCCG
>PLJQ01000518.1 GCA_003140275.1 Limisphaerales bacterium | reverse complement strand
AAGACCAAATCCGGCGATGACACCGAGAACGCCCACCAACACGCTTTGACTCAAAAAAAGCACCATCACCTGGCCACCGGTGGCGCCCAATGCTTTAAGCATCCCGATCTCGCGCGTCTTTTGGACGACGAAGGTAATGAGAGCGCTCGTTATGCCGAACGCCGCGACAATCATGATGAAAAAAAGCAGATAAAACATCACGTTCTTCTCGACGAGCAACGCGTTCAAAATCGCTGAGTTTTCCTCCGTCCAGATCGTGATACGAAAATTGCCGCCGAGGGCCTGGTTGAGTTGCGTTCGCACGGTTTCCGCCTGATAGGGGTCCTTGAGCATCACCAGCAACCCGTGCACCGATTCACCCAGGTCATATAAATCCTGCGCGTTCTCCAGTGAGGTCACGATCACCGAGGCGTTGTATTCGTAATAACCCACGTCAAAAATTCCGCGCACAGAATAATCCTCCGGGAGAATGCCCACTTCACCCTCCTTGCCGCGGTTTTTGCGCATCCGTTCCAAATCGCGTGGCGAAGTAATCGCCACCCGGTCTCCGACTCGAAGGTTCATCCCGCGCGCAAATTCACTGCCGATGAGCAGGCCGTGTCCGCTTACGTCAAAACTGCCCTGTTTCACGCTGGTTGGGAGATCGCTCACTTTGGCTTCCTGGAACGGATCAATGCCGCGCACCCACGGAGCACCCGCCCTGGCCGGGCCGGTTTCCGGTTCCGTTTCCACCAGCACCTGCGCCAGGACAAAGGGCGCCACGCCTTTGACGTTCAGATTCGAGGCGATGATGCTGATCGGCGACGCGTAATCCTTCAGGTTCGCGTCGTTTGCTGACAACACCTTGAGATGGGCGCTGAAACCAAGGATCTTTTCCCGCAACTGCCGGTCAAAGCCATTCATCACACTGATGACGATGATGAGCACCGCGACGCCGAGCATGACGCCGATGATCGAAATCAGCGTGATGATCGAAACGAACGTCCGTTTGGGACGCAAGTAACGCAACGCCAGGAGCAACTCAAACGGCAACCGTGACATGCGCGGAGGCTAGTCGGGCAACGAAGGTGTGTCAACGAGCGGGCGGGAGGTGACTGATTGGAAACGAACGCATTTACAAGTTGACAGCTCTCGGCTGACAACTATCCTGCCGAAGAAGAATTTGAATAAATCATTGACCATAACAAAGAACCCATGAAAAAAATCCTTACACTGTTATTCGCGCTGTGTCTGTTGAACGTCGCCAAAGCATTCGCTGCGGATGAGCCGGAACCGGGATTGACCGGTGAATATTTTGACCTGGGCAGCGATGTGCAGGATTTTCCGACGATTGCCGCCGATAAAAAGCCGACCCTTAAACGGGTGGATAAGAACCTCAACTTCCGGAGCACGGAAATGACGTTTCCGGGCACCAAGCTGCAATCCCATTTCGCCATTCGGTGGACGGGCAAGATCAAAATTCCCAAGGACGGCAAATATACTTTTTATCTGGAATCCGACGATGGCTCACGGTTGCTTATCGACGGCAAGCAAGTGTTGGACAATGGCGGTTTGCATGATATGCAGGAAAGTTCCGGCAGCGTGGAACTGAAAGCCGGCGATCACGACCTCAAGGTCGATTATTTTGAAAACGAAAACGATGGCGGCGCCGGCTGCGTTCTGTCGTGGAAAACCGAAGGCATCGTCAAGGAAGTGGTGCCCGCAAAAGCCTTTTACCACTAAACCGCCAATCGGGCAAATTCGGCAACCCGACCATTGTTTGCGATCACTTCCTCAGCGCTTCACTGACGTTGGTCTTGCCGCCGATGAAATCCACCTTGGCGCTTAGTTCCGGCGTGAGGAAATGGTCCGGATCCTGAATCTGGACTTTTACCTGCAACGTCCCTTTCTGTCGGTTGGCTTCCGGGGCCATTTCCGCCACGTGACCGCCATACACTTTGTCGGGATAGGCTTCGGGACTGACGCGGCACGGTTGATTCAGAAAAACTTTGGACAAGTCCGCCTCGTTCAATTCAATTTCCACCTGTAAATCTTTGGGGTCGGCCAACGCGATCAACGCCGTACTGGGGCCGCGCAAGCCACCGAAACTTTGCGGCACGACCAGCTCATTCGGGTTAACCAGCTTCTCCAGCACCACGCCGTCGATCGGCGCGCGAATGATGGTCCAATCAAGATAAGTCTTCGCCAGTTCGTACGAACCTTCAATTTCCCTCAACGCGGCGAGGGCGGATTCGAGTTGCAACCGCGCGTCGTCTTCGGCCTTTTTGGTCTCGATCCGGGTCTTGGTCAATTCAATGATGCGGGCATAATCCAGTTCCGCTTTGTTGATGGCCACCTTGGCGTTAACCAACTTTCCTTCCGTTTCGTGAATCCGGGCTTTTTGTTCGGCATCATCCAAAAGCACGACCACCTGGCCGTTCGTGACGGCGTCGCCTTTCTTCACGCCAATCCATTTCACAACGCCCATGAAACGCGGACTCAGCTCAATGCGTTCGCGATTCACGATGTATCCGCTGACCGTCAGCACGGAATCGTCTTTGCCGGCGGGACGAGGTTCTGCCGTTTTGGTTTCTCCATTTTTTGACGCAGAGGCGGTGGCCGCCTTGTTGGTCGTCCCGCCAATGATCCGCCGGCCTTCATCCTTTTTTGGCCACGCATAGTAAACGGCAACGCCGGTGACCAGAATGACGATGAACAGGACCGTCCAAAAAAAACTTTTCGGCCGGTCTTTCGTTTCCGTTTGAATGCGCAGTTTGTTCAGCTGTTCAGGATCCATAAAAACTTCTGTGTACTACCCTACCGTCCATGCTTTACAAGCAAGGCCGGTAATTAACTATCCGCGCGCGAAACAAGCACGGAAAAAATAATCGAGGGAATGGATGAAACCGGATTCGGGGCTTGCGAGGATCCGTCAGAGATTCGCGGCGCGCGGATCAACCTCTTCCGCCTCACCAGAGAAACGATTTCTGTTCGGCCAGGAGCAGGTCGCTCTCCCACAACGTGACGCGCCACGCGGTCACTTCGCCAAATTGTTTATATTCGTCACCGCTGAAGGTAAGCGATGACCAGTGGCTAAACCAACTGCTCCCCTTCACGGATTGTTCCAAAACCTTCTGTTTCGGAAGATTGCCTTCGGCAACGCCCCGGATTTCCACGCGCAGTTTGTGCGTCGCACTTCCCGGGCTAACGAGCTTCCACTGGACATCAAACCGGATCGCCGACCGCTCTGCAGGATGCTGACGCAATTGCGCCTGGTAAGCATCGCGCTCGTACAAACTGGGAGAAAGAGTGTGCTGACCCTTGCGGTCGAGAAAATGCGGCAGCACCTTGACCACGCGGTCATCGACTGCTTGTGCGGTGAAACCCGAAACGAACAAGAGCAGCAATAGCGGTAATGTTAATGATCGGCACATGAAGAAAAAATAGCGATTGGCCAAATAAACTCAATGCGGATTAATTTCAAAACCGTCTTTTGCTCAGGGATTCTTTTCCGGCGGCGGCGCGGGCGGTTTGGCCGGTTCGCCGGGCAACAATTCCTTGAGTGTTTGAAAAGGGTGCAACGGCATCAGGAAGAATTTTGGCAAATAAAGCGGTTCACTTTTAGGGTCGCTTAACGTGCCGGTAACTTTGAATTCGAACATTTTGGTCAGCGGCAACAGCGCCAGGCTGATCACGCGACCAAACCCCGGAAAGTCACGCAACAGTTCGGCTTCCATGCGTGCATCCACGCGCCCATTGAAATCAACATCACCCTGATACTGCATCCGAAAACCGGTCGAGCGAATTTCCAAATCCTCCGAACGGATCACACTGTTGGTGATGGTGAACGTGGCGCGGCCATCGCTGGCGCGGCTGTTTCCGAGGCCGGGCCACAGCAGATTCAGTATAGAGGAGAAAATACCAAAGACCGGGATGTCCCAGATGAGTCCATCGCGCAATCCGACCTTGCCGCTGCCCTGCCAGCTTTGCCAGTCGTCTGAATTTGCATTCGTGATCGTCAAATGACCTTTGAGGGTGCCTTCAAGGTGATTCGTTCGCGGAGAGAGGTCGGCCATGAGCAGTTGGAGACTGGCGTTGGTTATGGTCACATCGAAACCGAATTCCGTTCCCCGACCCGGCTCGAATGCAAAGTCTGCCCCGCCAACGGCACCGCCTCCGTAGAACGCCACCTGCATGTTGGTCAATGTCAGCGTCTGTTCGACCCAATCCACTTTGCCCCTGATGTGCGGCATGTTGAATTTCCACCATTGGAACGGCCCGCCATCGACCTCGAAATGCAAATCCACCGTCTCGATGTCGTCAACGGGAATGACGCCGTTGACGCGCACGCTTGGCGGCTTCAAAAAGCGGTAGGGCTCGACGGCGTGCGCGGTTTTTGGCCCGATGGCGCGGGTGACGACCATCGGGTCCATAACGCTGAATCCATTGGTCAGAAAAATTTTCCTTTCCTCGAAATCGATACCCACACTGGCGGCGGTGAGATATTCGCCAACCCGTTCAACCCTCGCGTTGGTCAAGGTCAAAAACTTATTGGTGAATTGCAGCGCGCTTTGAAAAGCCGTGGCTGTTTCGCCGCGGAAGGTGAAATTGCTGCACGCGACCCGCCCTTTGAATCCAACCATTTCGACCGCGCGCCAGCGGCCCCAGATTTCGCCGTCAACGACCGGCGGTGAGGTGAATTCGATTTGATCGAAACCGCGTTGCTCCTTTTCTTCGAGCAATGGGCGCAAGGCTTTCGCATCAATAGTGCTGTGGACGCGAAAATAGTAATCATGGGTGTGGTCGTCGGCGACGTGGACCAGTTCGAGTATTCCTTCCGGACGCGTGGCGACCAGGTCCGGCAGATTCCAGACCTCGTTGGAGTACGTGAAATGTGAATGAGCGGAATTAACGGGCACATTGCGAAAGGCACCGCGACCGGCCTTGAACTCGCCTTGCAAACGCAGCGTCGGCTGGACTTCCGCGCGCCAATCGGGCTGACGATTGGTCCATGACGGCAACACGAGAAACACCTGCCCATTGACTTGGGGGGGTGATTCCCAGGAGTATTGCGAGAGCCACTTCTGACCTTTCTCGGTCAGGAGCTGAGCAATTTTCTTCGCCTCAAAATCGGACGAGACGTTGGCTGTCAATTCGCGTGAGGCGACGTTCAGGCCGCCGCGGACATCGAATTTGCCCTGGTAGAGTTGTGCGTGCAGGTTGGTGACGGCCAGTTCCGGCCCGCGCCAATTCCCCTGACAAAGGATTTCCTCCACCGACACTTGGGGTGATTGCAGATCGCTGATCTGGGCTTCCCAATCCAACGCGTAGGGCGCGAAACCAGCCCACCAGCCCCAAGTCTCATCGGGAGTCGACGGCGTGTTGGTGCCGGGCGGCGACAGGCGACCGATGAACCGCGCTGTTTTTGTTTTGCCCCAGCGGGTTTCAACGCCGGCGAACTGCACCTCGCCCTGGCCGGACGAAGGGATAGGATTGGTGATGGAGTGAGTCCAGCGCGCTGCGAATTGCGCATTGTTGGCCGATCCCCATTCCGTTTCAACCTGTCCTGCCGACAATTTGAGGCTGGCTTGAACGAGGTTGGTGTTGTCTTTGGCGGAAACGAGGTGGACGGCGAGTTGCAAATTGTTATTTGTGCTCCAACGGGTTTCTGCGTCCTCCGCCTGCAAGCTGAGGTCGGCTTGGTGCAGTTCATTGCCAAAGGATGGGGGAAGAAGTTGCACGGAGAACGAACCGTTCCTGAATTTTCCCCAGGGAGTTTCTGCGCCCGGCGCCTTCAAGAGCAGGCTGCCGTTGAAACTGTCGATGTCGCGCGCGTCGCCGCGTACGGTCAACTGGAGTTCCGGCGGCGAGGAATAAGTGATTTCTTCGAGGGTGCTTAAAAGCCGGCGCAGCCGGTTTTGCGTCAGCTTCGGGTCGGCCGGCCGGCTGGTGCGGAGGAACGTCCAGTCGCGGATGGCCGACGCGTTGGTGAGGGTGCCGGCGAGCTGCAGTTTGGCGCCGACAAAGTGGGCTTGAAATCCATCAAGTTGCCATTGGTCATTGGGAAGAAACCGAAGTTCGGTCTGGATGTTGTCCATGAGCATTTTTCCCGACGACTGATTGGTTTCCGTCAACGGCCAGACCAGGCGGCCCTGATTCAGGATCAACGCATCAACCTGTAGCGCGCGCTTTTTAAGCGCCGCCATATTAAGCTGCACTTCGACTTCATCAATGGAGAGTTGCGGGCCGAGCGGTTGATCGGCGCGTCCGAAATGGACATGCTCGGCGACAATGCCCCGATACCAGCGCAGGCGCAGCCGGGTGAACTGAAGTTCCACTCCGTGCGCACGCAGCTCCTTCAGCAACGGTCGCTTGATGAAGTCAGGAATGCCAACCTGATTCAGATAGATGCCCGCAGTAACCGCGCCGAGCAAAAGCAGCAGGACGAAGATTCGAAACCAGCGAAACAATCTCCGAACAATCCGCCAGAAACGGCGCTGGACTCGCGGTGCCATATCAGGGAGTCGCGGCAGAGGGAATCGTCAAACAGTGTAAAATTTGTTGATAAATCAACCACGGAAACTCAAAAGTCCAGCGCTGGCCGTCCAACGTCACCGCCGCATAAGGAAATTTCGACGGCGCATCCCCACCGAATTCCAAGCTCAACGTTTGCGGCTTGTCGCCTTTTTTCACTTCGATGGCGATTTGAAGGGAGTTTACTGAAAATCCGTATCGTCCACGGTTTTCATCCACGCGATCCACCCAGAAAGCCGATGTCAATTCGCCCAGACGAAAAATCGTTTCCTCGATGGCGAAATCGTTGATGATTCCTTGCGAGCCGGGTGCCAGAGACCACTGGTTGGCACCGTCCCGAATCACCTGACGCGTTTTCCCATTTTGGCGAATCGTGACGCGGCTCACTTCATTGGTGGTGAAATTCCAAATGTGGCGGTCGCGCAGTTGCCAGCCGGCCGAGGGCAATCTCTGGTAGTCGGCGGCCTTGACGGCATACACCGAATTTTCATCAGCCCGGCGGACGAAGACTTTGTTATCACGGACCGCGCCAAAATCCAATTGTGCGATGACGGCGTTCGTCGTTGTGGCCGGTCCGTTGGTGTCGCCGGTCTTCAAAATGTATTGTCGCGCCGGAGAAGCCAGGCCGTAATTCGCAAAATCCAGTTCGGTTACCACATCTTTGGTGAATTCGGCGATTTGCAATCCAGCGAGGCCAGCCATCAATTCGCGCACCAGCCCGGCATCCGCTGGAAAACTCTCCGGAGCAATCACCTGCCAAGAGTCGTTGGTTTGCCATTGCACAGTAAACCCCGCATCGCCGCGTGCCTCGACGCTGCGGACGCTGCCGGCCGGGAGTGTAACCAGATAGCGGTCGCGAAAATCCGCGTACAGCGCGCGCCACGGAGTGAGCGGATCTTTTGGTACGAGCACAACGGATTTCTGATCGCTCCGCCGGGCATACATTTGAGAAGCATCGTTGGTGGGATTTTTGCCGAATTGCAGCGACAGAAGATTGTTTGTTCCCTGGGCGACGACCAATTCAAGTTCCACCGGTTGGAGACCAAATGAGGCGAGATCGGCATTAGGATCGTCCGTTACGAATTTGCCGGCGTGCAGGTTTTGTAATTTTTGCAATAGGTCTTCGATTTTCGGATTGTCGGCGCGCGCTTTCATCGGTTGGGTCATGCGCCACACTTTGTCGGCCGCGTCGCGTTGCAGTTCAAAAAAGCGCATGCCGCTGGTCACCGTCAGCCGATCGAACATCAGCCCTTTGAGACTGATGAACGTGGTATCGCGCCAGTCATTCGCCTGTCGCGGGAATAGTTTGAGCAGATTCGCATCCACCAGATAAATCGCCTCATCTCCGATCACACGCAAGAAAACCTGGTCGCGCAAGGCTGTCCGCCCGCCAATCAATAATTGGCGGCTTGTGTCGCCTTGTTGCAACGTGAGTGAAAACGGCGCTGTGTCAAAACCAAATTCCGCGTCGGTCTTGGATCGGTTCCTCAATTCCAGAGCCGTAATGCGATCTTGGTAGGTAAGCTTTCCCAGCGCTTCCAGCAAGTATTCGATGCTGCCGGTTTGGGCGGGATAAACCACCGGCTTGGTCAATTGCCAGGTACTGTTGGTGCGGTCGGCGCGGATCTCCTTCTGGTCGGCGGGCCGGATTTGAACGCTTGTGATCGAAGCGACGTTAAGGTAAGGCAGAACTTTGTTCGCGGCGTGTTCCTTTTTAAACGCGTGCCGTTCATAAAAAAAGATGAAGGCGAATAACCCTGCCGCCAGCGCAACCATGATCCAGGTGTTTTTTGTGTTCATGCCTTGCTATCGCCGGCGCCGCAACCAGACTAAACCTCCGAAGATCAGAACGGCGCCCGGCATGCCCGCCAGCAAAAGCCATTGCACGGATCGCCGCTGGGATTCAGTCATGATCAATTTGTATTCCTTGAGCGGACGCGGGCCGAGACCATCCAATATGAACTGCGGGCGGTCGAGCAGCCAGTTCACCGCCTGACTGGCGAAATAATAGTTCGCTGCTCCATCGTCGATGATTTGGTTGTCCAGACAAAGCGAGTCACCTACCACCACGATACGGGTGGAGCCACGGTCGGTGCTGAGGCCTTTGATGCTGCCTTGTTCCACCGCGACCATCAGCGGGAAAGCTCTCTGCTGGTCCCGATAAGGATTACGATACGGAACGCCGTCACGAATTTCGGTAGCTTCCGTCCCCCCCGCACTTGTGGCGGCCAGGATATCTACTTTGGGCGGATCAATGTTCGGAGTGGAGGTCTTCAATTGGCCCACAGCTCGCGGCTGAACCAGCCGAACCATCAGTTTCTCTGGCACCAGCGACTTGACAACAGGATGTTTATCGCTTAACTGTGCGGTCAGCAGGTCGTTTCCTCTGGGCGAAAACTCATCGTCGTAGACCACATCGTCCGCCACGCCAACACCCCATCTGGCAAGGATTCTTTCCAAGCCTGATCTTTTGCACCGCACCATGTTGCCCAGCAGGGCGAATAATCGCCCGCCTTGTTTCAAATAACGTTCGACTTTTTCCAGTTCGTCATCCGGCAAAGGCAGTTGCGGGCCAGCGATGATGAGGAGCTGACAATCGGCTGGCACTTCGTTCGTGCCTTGGAGCGTAAATTTCCCCCATTGGATGTTATTTTGTTCCTTTAAAATCGTGGCAAATTTGGCGTAACCGAACAGTTGGTCGGACAGTTCAGGATCGTGCTCGCGATGTCCCTGCAGAAAGCAGGCCTTGACCTGGCGCGGGTACGCCACCTTGAAAATGGCTGAAGTGAACAGCATTTCGCCTTTGAAGCCGATGCGCCGAAACTCCTTGCTTCTGCCGCTCACGACTGCGTCCAGATCATAATCGGAAAGCTCGTTCTGATTCACAATCCGGGTATGGCCGCCGCAATCGAAGAGGACAAAGTTTTTCTCCTTCAGGTTGGTGAGTTTGGAATCGGCCAGCAGCAACTGCGTTTTGCCCGGGTCGCGGGTGGGGTCCACCGTTTTGACGACGATGTCGGGATTGATATAGTTGTATTCCTTGAGCAGCGCCGACACCAGGCTGTAAATCTCGTTCTCCCCTTGCGCATCAAAGAAAATCGTGACCTTGACCTGGTTGGTCAGTGAACCCAGCACGTTCACGGTCTGCGGTGAGAGCTTCATCTGACTGCGATCTGAAAATTGGAAACGCCAGTAATGCCGCACGCCGAGGTAGTTGGCCATCACCACCAGCGCCAGCACGGCAATGCCGGCCACCACCACATTAAAGCCGATGCTCCATTTCCGGCTGGTGGAAAAGCTGGGCTTGGGGGGTTTTCCGTTCGCCATGTTATTTCCAACGGCGGCTTTCCACCACGCGCAGCGTCAAGAACAAGAACCAGATGGTCAGACTCACGTAAAGGACGACGTGGCGCGTATCCACGATGCCACGCGCAAAGTCCAGCATGTGCTCAACCATGGTCAGGTGATTTAAAACCTGCATCTGCCAGCCGGTGTCGGTTGACAACTGGTTGCCTAGAAAGCTCAACAAGAACAGAGTAATGCCCATCGTAAAACTGACCATCGCCGCAATGATCTGGCTGCGCGTCAGTGCCGAAGCAAAACAACCGAGCGACATGAACAGGCCGCCCAATAGAAAAATTCCAAGGTAGGTGGTGCCGATGGCGCCAATGTCCAACACACCCGGATCGGTGGTGTAATGGCGCAGGATGAAAATGCAGCCTAGCAACGGCAGCCACATCAACATGTAAAACATCATGGCGGCCGTGAATTTGGCAAGCACCACCTGTAAATCGCTGACCGGCGTCGTCATCAGGGTTTCAAATGTGCCGGAGAATTTTTCGAGTGCGAACAGCCGCATCGTGATTACGGGCGCCGCGGTCAACAGTATCAGCCAGAAGTATGCGGTGCCATAAAACAACTCCGTGATCGGCATCGGGGTCGGTTCGGACTGCAATTTCACAACCAGATCGACAAAGCTGAATCCAATCAGAAACAGTGCTCCCGCAATGATCACGTAGCCGGTCATCGACACAAAAAAGCTGGCCAGCTCCCGCCGCGTCAGCACAATGTAGGCCTGCATCAACCCTCCTCCCCTTCCTCATCCGGATGAGTGACGCGCACGTAAATGTCTTCCAGCGAATATCGGTTGCGCGTCAATTCCCTCAAGATCCACCCGCGCTCCCGTGCCAGGGCAAAAATCTGCGGGCGCAAGTCCATGCCATTGCGTGGTGTCAGGGCGCAGCGATGAAACTCGCCCTCAGTAGGTGAAAGATCATAATACTCGATTTCTGCGAACTGTTCCCAGCAGGCTCGCAACTCGTCCTGTGGCGCGGCGATTTCCGCAATGATCTGGCTGCTGCCGCTCATCAATTTTTGCAGATTATCCGGGCTGTCCGCCACCACTATTTTTCCCTTATGCAGAATCAGCACGCGATTGCACATCATTTCCACTTCAGGCAAAATGTGCGTGGAAATGAGGACGGTGTGCGTGCGGCCCAAATCCTTGATGAGTTGCCGCACTGATCGGATTTGATTTGGGTCCAGGCCAATGGTTGGCTCGTCGAGGATAATGAGATCCGGTTCATGTACCAGCGCATCCGCCAGGCCGACGCGCTGCCGGTAGCCTTTGGAAAGGTGGCCGATGATTTTTTTACTAACGTCCGTCAAGCCGCACTGCTCGGTCACCACGTCCACGCGTTCGCGGGAATGTTTGCGCGCCATACCTTTCAGCCGCGCTCGAAATTTCAGATATTCGCGCACGCGCATTTCCGGATGCAGCGGGTTATTTTCCGGCATATAACCGATGCGTCGCCGCACTTCGTCAGCGTCCGTGAACACATCCATCCCGGCGACGCGCACCGTGCCGGAAGTGGCCGGCATGTAGCAGGAAAGAATGCGCATCGTTGTGCTTTTACCGGCGCCGTTGGGGCCGAGCAGGCCGACAATTTCCCCGCGCCCGACGGTGAAGGAGAGGCCAGACACGGCGGTGTGGCCCGCATAGCGTTTGGTCAGATCTGAAACTTCTATCATGAAGTCGTTATTCATGGGTCAGCAAACGGAAGCCTAGTCCAGCAGACGCGGGTTCGGCCAACATAAATTCAAGGTCAACGTAATTTGACATCAACCGAGCCCTGTCGATAGCCCACTAGTTTTCCCGCCCGTTGGGGCACCAGCACGGTCAGGCGCACGCGCTCGTCTTTCTTCCTGGCTGCCAGAATCTCGACCGCGCTCATCAGGTCGGTCGTGGTTTGGGCGTTAATGCTCGTGATCAGGAAACCGCTCTGCAACTGTGCCGGTTCCGCCGGCCCGCCTTTCTCCACGTCGGCGATCAGCAGTCCAACCTTGCTTTTCACCCCCAGTGCCCGGACCAATTCCGGCGTCAGTTCTTTGAGGTCAATCCCCAATTTTTCTTTGATCACCATGGCCAACGGTGTCAACGACACCGTCAGTTTGCGCGGTTCACTGCCCTTGCGAGCGACGAGCAGGGTCGTCGGTCTATGGCTGACGTTTAACAACTCGCTGCATTCGATAAATCCTTTCGGAGTTTTCCCATCCACCTGCAAAATCTGATCGCCGACTTTTAGCCCGGCCTTATCGGCCGGGCGATTCGGTTCAACGGTCGTGACCAGGAGTGGATACGGGCCGGATTTGATCCGTGCTCCGAACGAGAGGGCGTGGAGCACTTCCGGAATGAAGATTTCCGAGAGCGCTTCGGTCACTTGCCGGATCGGGATGGCGAAGCCGATGCCCTGTCCTTCGCGGTACATCGCGACATTCAAGCCAATGAGTTCGCCCCGCAAATTGATCAGCGGCCCGCCGCTGTTGCCGGGGTTGATGGCCGCGTCGGTTTGCAGGAAGTGCTGGAATTGCCGGCCGACGTTGCCGCGATCCTTGGCGCTGACGATGCCGGCAGTAACGGTAGCCTGCAGGCCGAAGGGGCTGCCAATGGCCAGAACCCAATCACCGACCTGCACGCCATCGGAGTTGCCGAGCCTTAGGATGGGAAGTGCGCGATTGAGGTCGATCTTGATGACGGCGAGATCGGTTTCCTCGTCAGCGCCGACAAGCTTGGCCGTATACAGCGTGGGATCGCCGTTCAACTGCACCTGAATCTTGGTGGCTTGCTCGATTACGTGATTGTTGGTGAGAATGAAGCCCTTTTTATCGACGATCATGCCGGAGCCCAGGCTGCGCTCGGCCTCGGGGCTTTGGTCGGGGGAATCGAAGAAGCGATTGAAAAAATCCTGGAAGGGATCCTGTCCCCGGCCGCGGGGACCCTGCGGCTGTTGCTTACGGTCGATAACCTGGGTGGTGGAAATATTGACGACCGCCGGCTCGTCGCGGCTGACGATGGCGGCAAAAGAGTTCGACATAGACACGGGATTGGGTAACTCGAGGGGCGTAGCCCCGCTACTGACGGGCGCGTGGGTGGCGTTCACGTGGCCGGAAATCACGGTGCCGATCAAAATGCCGATTGATAGCGTGACCATCACCAGCACCGTGGCGATGAATTTTCGATTCCAAGCCCAACTCGCGATTTCACGAAGCTGAACGCCCATGGTGTCTCCCGCACAGCCAGCGCCGGGGGACCCGGCGCAAAGTCCGCGAATTCCCCAGTATACCATTCGAGAGCGAATCAGGGGATTTGGATGCGCGCGAAGTGGTTCATTCGGACAACCTCCCGAAGTTTTGCTTAGGCCAGAAGAAGGGCTCTAGGCGAGGCAGCGGCGCAGGAGCTCCGCCGGCAGAACGCCAGCAGCGCAAAATAAGCGTGTGTTAACATATTCCCCAGCATGGCTCCCCTGACGATGTACGAGAAAATCTGGCAGGCGCACGTCGTGCGCGAGGGGACCGGCGAGCCCCCGCTAATTTACATCGACCGGCACTTGATCCACGAAGTCACTTCAGCACAGGCGTTTGCGGGCCTGGAGGCGGCCGGGAGGCCGGTACGGCGACCGGACCTGACATTTGCGGTGATGGACCATTCGGTACCCACAAGGAACCGCGAGCTGCCGGTTGTGGACCAGGACGCCCGCTTACAATTCGAAGCGCTGGAACGGAACTGCAAACAGCACGGCATTCTGCTTTTCGATATGGCCAGCCCCCACCAGGGCATCGTACATATCATCGGGCCCGAACTGGGGATTACACAGCCGGGCCTGACGATCGTGTGCGGCGACAGCCATACCTCGACTCACGGCGCGTTCGGCGCGCTGGCATTTGGAATCGGGACCAGCGAAGTGGAGCACGTGCTGGCGACGCAGTGCTTGCAGCAATCACGGTCGAAGACCATGCACGCGGTTTTTCGAGGCGCCCGTCCGGCTGGAGTCTCGTCCAAAGACCTGATCCTAGCGCTGATCGGCAAGATCGGGATTTCGGGGGGGACCGATCACGTGATCGAGTACGGCGGCGAAGCCATTCGCGCGCTCTCGATGGAAGCGCGCATGACGGTTTGCAATATGAGTATTGAAGCCGGGGCTCGCGCCGGCATGGTGGCGCCGGACGAGACGACATTTGCGTACCTGGAAGGAAGGCCGTTCGTTCCGAGTGGCCAAGAGTTTCAGGAGCACGTGGAAAAATGGAAGGGGCTGCGCAGCGATGCGGGCGCGGCTTTTGACGCCACGGTGGAACTCGATGCGGCAAAAATTGCGCCGCAGATCACCTGGGGCACCAATCCGGGCATGGTCACGAGCGTGACCGACCGGGTACCGGAACCAGGATCGTTCAAGGATCCCGATCAGCAGAAGGCCGCGGTGCGGGCACTCGAGTACATGGCGCTACGCGCGGGGACGCCGATGGTGGATATACCGGTGGACCGGGTGTTCATCGGGTCCTGTACCAATGCGCGGATCGAGGACTTGCGCGCCGCGGCGGGCGTGGTGCGCGGCAAGCACGTCGCGCGAACGCTTAAGGCGGCGCTCGTAGTTCCCGGGTCGCGCAGTGTAAAGGCTAAGGCCGAGCAGGAAGGATTGGACCGCATTTTCCTGGACGCGGGATTTGAATGGCGGGACGCGGGGTGCAGCATGTGCATTGGGATGAACGAAGACGTGCTTCCGCCCGGAGAGCGCAGTGCGAGCACCTCGAACCGCAACTTCGAAGGACGCCAGGGCAAGGGCGGGCGCACGCACCTGGTGAGCCCCATCATGGCGGCGGCAGCGGCGATTGCGGGGCACTTCGTGGATGTGCGCGACTTGGGCGTGGACGTAAGCGAGTAGCTTTCGACAGTGAGTGCCATGGAACCGATTTCCAAACATACCGGAGTGGTTGCGCCACTCGATCGCGTAAATGTGGATACCGATCAGATGGTGCCGAAGCAATTCCTGAAGGGGCTGACGCGCAAGGGATACGGCCGGGTATTGTTTTACGATTGGCGGTACCTGCCGGGCGAGGCACCCAATCCGACCTTCGTGCTGAATTTGCCGCGATACCAGGGCGCGTCAATTTTATTGACGCGCGCTAATTTTGGATGCGGCTCCAGCCGCGAGCACGCCCCGTGGGGCTTGCTTGATTACGGCTTTCGCGCGGTGATCGCGCCAAGCTTCGCGGATATTTTCGCGAACAATTGCCGCAAGAACGGCATCCTGCTTATCACTCTGCCGGAAGCGAAAATGGATGATCTGTTCGAGCGCTGCACCGCTACAGACGGATATAAGCTGACGGTTGATTTGCCCGCGCAGCTGATTACCGACGAGCAGGGATTAGAGATTCACTTTGAAATGGATCCCTACGGCAAGCAGGTGCTGCTTGAAGGGCTGGACGATATCGGCTTGACGCTCAAGCATGCGCCGGAAATTGCGGCTTACGAGCAGAACCACCATCCCAACGCCACGATGTACCGGCCAGTGGACGCGAAGACTGCTTTGCCCGCGAAATAGCGTTCGCGGTGCCGTAATACATTCAAAAATGCTTAGTTCAGGGTATTTGCTTTTCCGGTTGATTGAGGGATTCCGGCGCGACGGGCTGCGCCGGCTGGCGCAATTCCACGA
Organism: Limisphaerales bacterium; assembly: GCA_003140275.1. Lineage (GTDB taxonomy): Bacteria > Verrucomicrobiota > Verrucomicrobiia > Limisphaerales > PALSA-1396 > PALSA-1396. Next base: position 2,853 of record PLJQ01000518.1, on the reverse strand, counting down.
GCAAGATGCCGGCCAGGATGAAAGCAGCGCCGGCGAGCGCGCGGCTTCCCAGCCGCTCGTGAAAAAACACAAACGAGGTGGCCGCGGCAAAAACCGGCTCGAGGCTGAAGAGAATTGCCGTGTGGGAAGAGGTCGCATGCTGCTGCGCCCAAACCTGCACGGAAAACGCCACCGCCGTAGCGAGAATAGCGGTAGCGAGAACAGCGGCGATGAGTTGGGGAGTCCAGTTGACGCGGGGCCGCTGCCATCCGGCGATCGCAAACAGCGGGACCGCGACCAGCGTCAGCGCCGCCATCACCGCAACCTGCACCAAGCTCAGAGCGCCCGGGGGATGGCGTCCGCTATACGCCCCTACGCTGATGATGTGCAAAGCGAACATTACCGCGCCACCGAGAACGAGCAAATCTCCGCGATTGAGATGTGCCAGTTGGTCGGGTGCGGGGACGGCCAAATAATACAGACCGGCAAGCGCCGAAAGCGCGCCCGCCCATATGTTTTTTTTAATGCGCAGGTGCGCGAATAACGCGAGCAGCACGGGCACCAGGACCACGGAAAATCCGGTGATGAATGCGGCTTTCGACGGCGTGGTGAACTGGATTCCGGCGGTTTGCAACGCGAAGCCTGCGAAGAGGAGGCCACCCATCAGAAGGCCTCCCGCCAGCGGGCCATCGTTGAATTTCAGGGCGCNNGGGCGCGAAATTTTGGGGCGCGGAGGCGTGGAATTTCGCGGCGATAAATCACCGCCAGAACCGCAGCAGCCAGGGAAAATCGCAACGCCAGAAACACGAAGACGGAGGCATCGACGAGGGCGCTTTTGACGATGACGAACGTCGCGCCCCAGATGAGCGTGCAGAATGCGAGGAGCAGATCGGCCTTGAGATTTTGCGACAATTATTGCGCGGGCTTCAAGTAAAGCCCGCACCCGTTTTCGGCAACGCGCTAAAACGTGGGCGAAAGAGTGGTGGCATTCAGTGGGCCGCGGAATCAATGCCCGCCATACCCAACAGCGCCAGGAGCACGCGCCGCAGCCCCAGTTCCCTTCCCGCCGGATCGTAGGATTCGTTGGACGAGTGCGCCCCGGAAGACCGGCCGCCGGCTCCAATCGAGACGGCGGGAATGCCGGCGGCGAGGGGGATGTTCGCATCGGTCGAAGAGCGCTCGATGCGCGAGCGATTGCCGAGGTAATCGTCCGCGGCGTGCACGGCGGCGAGCAGCGGCGAATTGGCCGGCAACTCTCCGCCTGGGCGAACCCCGAGCACCGTCGCCGTCACCGAGAGTGGTTTGGCCGAAACGCCGCGCTCGCGCGAAGCGGCGTTTTCTTCATCGACGCCGGCCTGAATCGTTTCGCGAAACCGGGTTTCGAGCTTTCCGAGTTCGGTTTCCGACTCGGAGCGCAGGTCCACCTTCAGCGAGGCCTTGGCAGGAATTGAGTTCACCGAAGTGCCGCCCTGGATTTCCCCGACGTTGAAGGTGGTGCGGGGATTATCGGAGACGGGCATCTTGACGAATCGCGCCACGCCGCGGGCCAGCGCATGAATTGGATTGGGCGCGCCAAAATCCGACCAGCTATGCCCACCCGGGCCGGTGACGGTAATTTCCACGCGGCGAGAGGCTAGCGCGGCGGTGGTGACGTAGTCGGTGGAAGAGCCATCGAGAGCGATGACGCAGCGGAGCTGCTTGCGATAGGTCTCGACCAGTTTGCGCATTCCACGCAAATTGCCTTCGCCTTCTTCTCCCACGTCGGCGACAAACAAGATCGTGCTGCGCGTTTCAATTTCGGCGTCGTGCATGGCCCGCGCCACGGCCACCAGCGCCGCCAGGCCGGTGGCGTTATCCGAAATGCCGGGACCGTACAAGCGGCCATCTTCGCGCCGCACGTGAACGTCGGTGCCGACTGGAAACACGGTATCGAGATGCGCGGCCAGCATCACGAGGTCGCCTGGCGAACTGCCGGTGCGCTCGCCCACCACGTTTCCCACTTCATCGGTGTGCACTTTAAGGCCGGCGGAAGCGAGCAACTTTGCCACGTACTCGCCGCGTGCGGCTTCGCGAAATGGTGGAGCGGGAATCTCGCTGATGCGCACCTGCTCATCGGTGATTGTCGCGGTATTGGTCCCGAGTTGTGCGAGAGCCTGCCGCACGCGAGGTTCGCTCGCGGCGTCCGGAAGCAGGCGCGCGGGGCGTAACGAATGGCGTGCGGAAAGCGCGGTCACCGAGGCAAGGATAACGCAGACCACCCCGCAGAACATAACGCGGGAGGCGGAATTCACACGGGCCAAGAGGTGCTCATCCGGTGAGCGAGCTTTTCGCGGGCCAGCAAACATTGCATTCCTTTACGTATGTGGCCCCTTTACGTTCTGGGGCTTTACGTACCTCGCCCTTTATGTTCGGGGCCTTTACTCCCTCGGGCGCTCGGGCGGGCTCGCCGGTCAGTAGCGGAGCGTGAAGCTGTTTGACAATTGTTCAGGGTCGGGCCGGTACAGCGTCTTGCAGAACTCGCAGCGATAAATCTCCTCCTCAGGTCCCACGAGAGCGGCCAACTCTTTCGGATAATCGTACCACCGCTTCAGATGACCGGCGCACAGCTTGCCCTTGGCGTCCTTTTCGTTACAGGAGCGCTGCTTGTGTTTGCGCACTTTTACTTTCGGATGCGCGGGTTCCGCCGGAGCGGTGGCTGCCGCTTCGGCATTGATAGCGGTAGAGGTCGCTACGGCTTCGGCGGCACTAGTGGGATCTGCCATGGGTGCTTCTCCTGCCGTTTTAAACGGCGTCAGTCAGTAATTTTCGGCCCCTGTCAAATCAAGGCGCAATCACGGAGCAATCAGATATTTGCGTGGGCTCCAAGTAGAGCCC
>PLJQ01000456.1 GCA_003140275.1 Limisphaerales bacterium | reverse complement strand
CGTCTGAACCGGGGGAAGTCCAAACCGCATCCGGCGCAGACTGCGTCCTCGCCTCGGGCGCAGGTCCTCGCCCCATCCACGGCCAAGGGCTCAACTACTTCTGCGGCTCCAGTTCGAGTCCCGGAGCCATCGGTCTGTGGGGTTACCCCAACCGCGCTTCGCAACCGTGGACGATCTTCAGCGCGCCGGGAAACGCCACCGTGCTCTCGCACCGCGTAGCGATCCTGCACGCCTGGATGTAGCCCGCGCGCTCCTAGCGCGAGCAGCTGGCGATGCTGGTCTGAGGTCGTCCGTCGCCCTGTGAGCCATCGTTACGCGACGCCCTCGCCGCGTGATGGTCCAGCAAGACCGCCCGAAGGTTGCCGCGACCGCGTCTTGCGCCAGTGCTCGACGACCGCCCGCGACGTGACGGTGCGGACGCCTCTTGGGCCTGTGATCGGCGCCGCGCGCACCCTGGCCCTGTCCTGGCCGATGACCTCCGCCAGGTAGGGCAGGCCCGTCGTGGACGCGCACGATGTCGCCGGGCTTGACGCCGGTGGTGCGCGACAGTCGCGCGACAGTCTTCGCCCCGCCCGAGCGGTTTCCAGCGGTCTTGAGCGGCGCACCGGCCCGCCGCCGCAACGACGCGCACGGGCGTGAAATCACCCGCCAGCGCTGAGAACTGCCCGGATTAGCGGAGGGGGAGAGATTCGAACTCTCGGTACGCCAATAAGACGTACAACGGTTTTCGAGACCGCCGCATTCAACCGCTCTGCCACCCCTCCGGATGACCGCTGGAGGCTAAACGATGACCGCTGGTGTGCGCCGGCTGTGCTCAGCGCCGCGAGCCGAAGAAGCCGCGCAGCAGCTCCGCCGACACGTCGGCCAGCAGTCCCGCGGCGACCTCGGGGCGGTGGTTCAGACGCGGCTCGCCGAGGATGTCGAGGACGCTGCCCGCGGCGCCCGCCTTCGGGTCGCTCGCCGCGTAGATCACCCGCGGGAGGCGCGCGAGGACGATCGCGCCGGCGCACATCGCGCACGGTTCGAGCGTGACGTAGAGCACGCATTCGAGCAGCCGCCAGCTGCCGAGCGCGCGGGCCGCATCGCGGATCGCCAGCAGCTCAGCGTGCGCGGTCGGGTCCTGACGAAGCTCGCGCTCGTTGTGCCCGATGCCCGTCACCTCGCCGTCGTGCACGATCACCGCGCCGACCGGCACGTCCTCGTGCGCGAGCGCGCGCTCGGCCTCGCGGATCGCGAGTCGCATGAAGTGCTCGTCGAGCGGAAAGAACCGTTCGCGCATCGCTCCAGCTAAGCAGGCCGACGACCTTCGCGGGCTGCCGCGGCGCACCGTTAGGCTTACGGGGCTCGCGGCCGGCTCCGCCTCCGCGGAGCGCGTTCAATGTCGATGCGCTTTCCTCTCTCCAGCTGGTCTCGCAGGGCGCTCCTCGCGGCGTTCGCGCTCAGCCTGCTTGCCCTCGGCAGCGCGTCGAGTCCGGCGCCCTCGCAGGGCGTCGCGAAGCGCGCGGCGGCCATCGCTCCGTACGAGCGTGGCGTCATCGTCGTCGGATTCAAAGCGGGCGTATCCGGGGCGGCGAGCCACGCGGCGCTCGAGCGGGCCGGCATCGCGCGTGCCAGCACGCCGCCCGATCCGTTTGTCACGGTGACGCTGCGCGGTGGCGTCAGCATGACGCGCGCGATCGCAGCACTGCGCGAGCGCCCCGCGGTCGCCTGGGCGGTGCCCGACTACATCGCCCATGCCGCGCAGGTCGAACCCGCCCCGTTCTACCCCAACGACCCGGGGGCGGCGGGTGTGCCGCGGGGTTGGGAGCAGCTGCAGTGGAACTTCGTCGGCACGTTCGGGGTCGACGCGCCCCAGGCGTGGGCCAACCTCCGCGCGGCGGGCCATCCCGGCGGGGAGGGTGTGATCGTGGCGGTGCTCGACACCGGCGTCGCCTACGCCGATCACGGGCGCTTCGTGCGCTCGCCCGACTTCCGCTCCAACGAGTTCGTCCAGGGCTACGACTTCGTTTCGCACGGCCCCTATCCGGAGGACCACAACGGCCACGGCACGCAGGTCGCCGGCACGATCGCCGAAGCGACTAACAACGGCGTCGGCGTGACCGGCCTCGACTGGGCGTGCCGCATCCAGCCGGTGCGCGCGCTCGGCATTCAGCACGGCACGGGCGTGGACTCGGACATCGCCGACGCGATCCGCTGGGCGGCCGGCCTGCACGTCGAGGGCGTGCCGGACAACGCCACGCCCGCCGACGTCATCAACATGAGCTTCGGCGGCAAGGGCGCGTCCAGCACCATGCAGGCGGCGATCAACGACGCTCTGGCGCGTGGCGCGGTGGTGGTGGCGGCGGCCGGCAACCTGGCGTACGACGCGGGCGGCGACTCGCCGGCCGGGCTCGACGGCGTGATCACCGTCGGTGGCGTGGATCCCACCGGGCAGATCGCGTCGTACTCCAACTTCGGCCGGGTGGTGTCGCTGATGGCGCCCGGTGGCGTGCTGCTCACCGATGCGATGGGCAACTCCGAGGGGATCTTGTCGACCCTCGAGCTGCCGGGCACAGGCTACACCTACGCGTATTACGCCGGCACCTCGCAGGCGACGCCGTTCGTCTCCGCGGCGGTCGCGCTCATGAAGTCGGTGTATCCCTCGATGACGCCGGCCGAAGCGAAGAAGCTCTTGATGGCGAGCGCCGATCCGGCCTCGCGTTGCGCCAACCCGACCGACCCGAGCGCGCCCGGCTGCGGCGCCGGCCTGCTGGATGTGGACGCGGCGGTGGTGCTCGCCTCGACGCAGTCGCAGTGCGTGCCGGGCTGCGGCGACGGGCTGGTGTGCAGCGCCAACCAATGTGTGAGCGCGTCGTCGATCGCGGGCGGCGTGACCGGTGAGACCAACGTGACCTACGGCGGCTGCTCGGCGACGGGCCGCACGCCTGGCGACGACGCGCTTTGCCTCGCCGCCGCGCTGATGGTCGCTCTTGTGCTGAGCCGACGCTCTCGGGTATAAGTCCGCGAATGCCCAAGGTCACTTTCGAGCGCGAAGAGATCGTCGTGGAGGCCAAGCCCGGGCAGACCTTGCTCGAGGTCGCAGGCGAGGCCGGCATCGACGTCTTTCGCGGCATGTGGCCGGCGTTGCACTGCAATCGCGTCAAGGGCTGGTGCAATCGCTGCAAGGTGTGGGTCAAACCCGAGTCGCCCTCGGCAGTGAATCCGCCGACCGGCGCGGAGCGCTCGGCGCTGCGCATCAACGGACGCGTGAGCGGGACGCAGCGGCTCGCCTGCCAGGTGAAGCTCGCGGGCGACGTGATCGTGCACACGCGCTCGGGCGGCCCCGAGGTCAAGACCAACATGGTGTGGGAAGCGTCGACCGAGCCGTCGAAGTGGAAGGAGCGCTGGGAGAAGCGCCACGACAAGAAGGAAAAGGACGAGCCGGAAGAGGATTCCACCGAGGCGAAGGAAGCGTAATTGCGCCGCGTGGCCGTCACCGGCCTGGGCGCGGTCACGGCGCTCGGCCCCGACGTCGCATCGCTCGAGCGCGGGCTGCGCGCCGGCACCTGCGGGGTGGTCGAGTGCACGAAGTTCTCTACGGTGGGGTATCGCTCGAGCCTGGCCGGGCAGGCGCCCGAGCCGACGCCGCCGGTCGATCCGGAGCTGATCGCCAACGTGTCGCGGCCGGATCGCTTCGGGCTGCAGGCGGCGTTCGAGGCGGTGAAGATGGCCGGGCTCGAGGCCCACGAGCTCGAGCGCGCGGCGCTGGTGTTCGGCACCGGGACGGGCGGCGCGGGGATCACCGAGGAATACTTTCGCCTGTTCGTGAAGGACGGAGCGCCGCCGGCGTCGATGTTGGTGTCGCATCAGCCGGCGTCGGTGACCGATCTGGTGGCGCGCCACCTCGGGGTGCACGGGCCGCGCACCACCCTCATGACCGCCTGCTCGTCGTCGGCGACCGCGATCGGGTACGCGGCGGATCGCATCCGGCTCGGACACGTGGACGTCGCGCTGGCGGGCGGCGCCGAGGGCTTGTGCCGGCTCACCTACGCCGGGTTCAACTCGTTGCGCGCGACCTCGCCCGATCACTGCCGGCCGTTCGACGCGGATCGCAAGGGGCTCAACCTCGGCGAAGGCGCGGCGGTGCTGGTGCTCGAAGACTACGAGCGGGCACGCGCGCGCGGCGCGACCATCTACGCGGTGCTCGCCGGCTACGGGATCACCGCCGACGCGCACCACATGACCGCGCCACGGCCCGACGGCTCGCAGGCCGCGCGCGCGATCCGGCATGCGCTGCGCGACGCGCATTTGGCACCGCATGAAATCGGCTACGTCAATGCGCATGGCAGTTCCACGCCACTCAACGATCCGGCCGAGACGCTGGCGATCAAGCAGGTATTTGCGGACCACGCCTATTCGATGCCGGTGAGCGGGACGAAAGGCTACTACGGCCACGCGCTCGGCGCCTCGGGCGCCATCGAGGCCGCGATCTGCGCCCTGAGCCTGACCCATGAGTGGCTGCCGCCGACGATCAACCTCACCGCCCCGGACGCCGCGTGCGACCTCGACTATGTCCCGACCACCGGCCGGGCCAAGCGGGTCGACGTCGTGATGTCGAACTCCTTCGGCTTCGGTGGGATCAACGCCGCGTTGGTGATGAGTCGGGTGAGCTAGCCCACTCGCTCCATCGTCCCCTTGTACGCCATCGGTGGCTCGTCCACGCCGAAATTCACGGCGGCCAATTGCGCGACCTGCTCGAGCTGTGCGGGCGTGAGGTCCGGGCGGTCGCTCGTCTCGGCGAATTCCCGGAGTTGCTCCACGTCGTAGATGTTCGGCAGCGTCGTGATGACCGACGGGTCAGCGAGCAGCCATTTGAGCGCGGCCTGGCCCAGCGTCATACCGGGGGTGAGGAAGTCGAGGGTGCGAATCTTTTGCACGCCGTTCACCAGCCATGAGCGCGGGCGGTGGCGCCGGTGGTCGTGTTCCGGGAACACGGTGTCTTCGGTGTAATGGCCTTCGAGCATCCCCGAGGCGTGCGGCACGCGAATCGTAAACGCGCAATGTGACGAATGACGCCGGGCCGCCTCGATCATGGCCGATCCCGGATGCTGCTCGAGAATGTTCCAGATCATCTGGATCGCGCCTACGTCCGGCTCGCGCTCGCAGAGCTCGACCGCCTCGTACAGCCACCCGATGGCCGGCCCGAACGCCGCGCCCCACACGCGCACCTTCCCCTCGCGCTGCAGCTCGCGGAGCGTTTCCCATACTGCGGGGTCGCGCACATGGTCCATCTTCGCGTTGTGGATCTGGAGCACATCGACGTAGTCGGTCTCCAACCGTTCCAGGCAACGGTCCAAGGCGAGTCGCAGATAGGCCGGGTCCGTGCGCATGGGGAGCTCGGATTGGCCCCGGCGAGTGCGGCGCGCGACCTCGTCGTAGATGTCGTATCCAATTTTCGTCGCATACACGACCGAATCACGCCGACCGCGAAAGGCCTCGGCGAGTTGGCGTTCCGCCCGCCCGTCGCCATACGTATCCGCAGCGTCGAAGAACGTCACGCCGTGATCATCGTGCGCCGTTCGAAGCATGGCGACCGCCTCGGCGTCGGTCTTCTCGCCCCACCACCCCGTGGCCAGCGTCCACGTGCCGAACCCCAGTTCGCTTGCCGTGACGTCGGTCCCCGGAAACGTCCGATACCGCATGCCGCGCTCCCCCTAGTCCTGGCCGTCGCGCAACCGCCGCGCGGCCTCGATGGCGAAATACGTGATGATGAAATCCGCGCCCGCCCGACGGATGCCGGCGAGCGATTCCATCATGACCCGGTCCCGGTCCAGCCAGCCGCGCTCGGCCGCCGCGCAGATCATTGCGTACTCTCCACTCACCTGATACGCCCCGACCGGGTAGCGGGTCGCCACCTTGACCCGGTGGACGATGTCGAGATAGGGCCCCGCCGGTTTGACCAGGATCGCATCGGCGCCCTCCTCGATGTCGAGCATCGCCTCCCGGATCGCTTCATCGCCGTTCGCGGCATCCATCTGGTACCCGCGCCGATCGCCCGACCGCGGCGTCGATTCGGCGGCCTCGCGAAACGGGCCAAAATACGCGGACGCGTACTTCGCCGCGTAGCTCAGGATCGGCGTCTCCGAATGTCCAGCCGCATCGAGCGCGGAGCGGATCGCGCCGATCCGGCCATCCATCATGTCACTGGGCGCCACAATGTCCGCGCCGGCTTCGGCATGACTTGCTGCCGCGCGGGCGAGCAACTTCAATGTGGGATCGTTCAAAATCCGCCCGCCGGCTTTGTCATAATGAACAATGCCGCAATGCCCGTGTTCCATGTATTCGCAGAGGCAGACATCGGTGATGACGAGCAACTCCGGCAGTTCTTTTTTTAAACGGCGCACGGTTTGTTGCATGATTCCGTTCGCGGCATAAGCGCCGGAAGCTTTGGCGTCTTTAGTATCCGGAATCCCGAACAATAAAACCGCCGGCACACCAAGTTCATGCGCCCGCGTTGCGTCACGCACCAATTCATCGGAAGAAAGTTGAAACACGCCGGGCATCGCGGCGATGGGACGACGCACTTTCCGCCCGTTGCGAACGAACAAAGGCAACACTAATTGCGCCACGTTCAACTGCGTCTCGCTGACGAGCCGTCGCAGGGCGGACGATTGGCGCATGCGCCGTGGCCGATAAGCGGGAAATTGCCCCACCGGATGCAAATTCATGACGCCATTCTAGGTTCAAAGTTCAAAGTTCAAAGTCCAAAGTTTTCCGCCTTTGCAAGCGCGCTAAAAAAGTTAAGGTCGAGGCATGTCGAAAAGGCTTCTGATCGTCGTGGCAATTTTCGCGGCGATTTTTTTTGGTCTCTGGTTGGGAAAGGTTCTGCCCCGCCTGGGCGGGTTTGATGCGTCGCCCAAAATTTACAACACCGCCACCCTGCTCAAGCAGGTGCAAACGCTTTCGCAACTGGTCACCGTCAAGTATGTGATGGAAAAAATAGTCGTGCTGGAAGGCGCGCCCAAAGGTGTGTTGGAGCAGTTCTTGCCCGGCGAAAGCCGCGTGATATTGGTAGCCCACGGAGTAGTCAAGGCGGGCGTGGATTTAAGTCAACTCAAGCCCGGAGATTTACAGGTCTTGGGAAAAACAATTGTGCTCAATTTGCCGCCCTCGCAAATCACCGACGCCTATCTGGACGAAAAACAAACCAAAGTCGTCGAACGCTCCACTGGCATCTTGCGGAGCTTTGACAAGGATTTGGAACAAACTGCCCGCCAGAATGCCGTCGATGACATTCGCCGCGCCGCGCGCAACGGCGGGATTTTGAAAGATGCCGAGGAGCGGGCACGTGAGCAACTGACCAGTTTTTTCAAGCAATTGGGCTTTGAAGAAGTGGAACTTCGTTCCCCGTGATTCAGCCAGCCGTCACGATTTGCCAACCGGGTCATGCCTTGATTCTAGCCAGACCGTGACTCATTTTATCTCACTCGCAAATGGCCGGTGTGACGGTCGGTTTGCTTTGGTTGGACGGAACGGAACGAAAGATACGACTCCGAGTTGATCGGCTTGACTTCTTAGCGATGAATGATTTTGACCGGCTGAGGGCGGGCCTCTTGGTTGTTGTCGGGATCAACCGCAATGGGCAATTTATATTTCGGCGAATTTGTTTCAATGACATGTGAGCGCAACCGCAACATGTATAACGTCACTGCCGTGGCCGGAACGCGGCGAACAGGAACGCGCGGCAATGGACACGTTTCCTTCAAAATTTTCAACAGTTGTACTTTTGTTGCCATATCCCTCGTCACGGCCCGAGAGAAGCGGTTCGTATGCCAATGGCAAACTTGATTCTAAATATTCTTGGCCTCAAAAAAAATCAATGCGAGCGCAAAGCATACCGACCGGCATCCGGCAAAAACAAATCCGGCTTGGCAGTCTGAGCACGCTCTGTTTAGCTGTGCCCGCTTAATGAGAAAACTGCGCGCGATTTTTTTCCTGCTATTCGTCTGGACGACGATTTCTTCCGCGCAGCAGTCCCAGGAAGAAGTGGCATTGGAAATCGAGTCGCTTGATCCGCAATTCACCCTTGATTACGATCTCAAGACGCGCTTGATCACCGGCACCAACGGCGTGATTGCCAAATACGCCAACGCCGTCCTCACCGCCGACAAAGCCATCTTAAACCAGGAAACCTACGAAGCTCTTGCAGAGGGTCACGTCCGCCTTCAGCGTGACGACCAGACTTGGGTGGGTGAAAAAATCCGCTACAACTTCAAAACTCGTCAAATGTCGGCGGAGGAATTCCGCACCGGCCGGGCGCCGCTCTTCGCCGCGGGCAAACGGTTGACGGGAGATCAAACCGATCAAACCTACACCGCCTCGGACGCATTCGTAACGACGGATGATATTGCTGAACCGGCCCAAAGCGTCCACGCCAAAAAAATCAAAATCGTCCCCGGCAAATACTTCGAGGCTTACCACGCATTTCTTTACGTGGGCAACGTCCCGGTCTTTTATTTTCCGTATTACAGGCGCCCTTTGGGGCGCAAGGCGAACCAGTTCCTCATCACTCCCGGTTATCGCAGCCAGTTCGGCCCATTTGCGCTCGGCACCTACACTTGGTTTTTGAACGACCAGCTCGATGGCGAGTTGCACGCGGATTACCGGCAGCAACGCGGCTTTGGTTACGGATCGGACGCCAATTTTCATCTGGGCAGCTTCGGCGAGGGCACGATCAAGTATTACTACACTCACGACCAGCAGCCCGGTCTTGATTCCGCCGGGCTGCCCATCGACCAAGACCGCCAGCGCGCCGTATTTTCCTATCATGCCACTCTCCGCTCCAACCTCACCGTCAGAGGCGTGGCTAATTATCAAAGCGACGAACGGATCGATCGCGTTTTCTTTGAAAGCGACTACCGGCTGAACGTCCAGCCCAAATCAGTTTTGGAAGTCAACCAGCTCTGGCCCAACTTCAGCCTGGACGTCCTCGGTCAACCGCGTCTCAACGATTTCCTGGAAACGGTCGAACGCCTACCTGATGTGAAACTGACCGCCTTTCGCCAGCAACTCCGTGAATCGCCGCTCTACTACGAGAGCGAAAGTTCCGTCGGCTATTACCACCGGAAATTCGCTGATACCAATTCCGTCATGGCCGACTTCGCGGCGATGCGCGCCGACTCGTTCCACCAAATCCTCCTGCCCTACACTTTTTTCGGCTGGCTCAATGTGACCCCGCGCGTTGGTGGACGCTTCACCTACTACGGCGAGGCCCAGGACACCGGTGGCACCACCAAGGAAGAATATCGCGGCGTGTTCAACACCGGCGCGGAAGTTTCCTTTAAAGCCTCGCAACTCTGGCGCGGCGTGCGCAGCCAATTCTGGGATGCCGACGGCCTGCGCCACATCATCGAGCCATCCGTGAACTACGTTTATGTGCCCCGACCGAATGTCCCGACCAACCAGTTGCCGCAGTTCGATTACGAATCGCCCAGCCTTCGTCTGTTGCCGATCGAATTCCCTGACTACAACGCGATTGATTCCATCGACAGTCAGAACGTCTTGCGCTTCAGCTTGCGAAATAAATTGCAGACGAAACGCGCCGACGGCATCGACAATCTGGTCAACTGGGCCGTCTATACCGACTGGCGACTGAACCCGCGCCCCGGTCAGAGCACGTTTGCCGATCTTTATTCCGACCTCGACCTGAAACCGCGTTCCTGGATCACGATCAATTCACAGACCCGATACGACATCAGCAATGAAGTGTTGCGGATCGCCGACCACACACTCACCCTCCAACCGAACAATGTTTGGAGTTGGACTGTAGGTCACCGGTATTTGCGGGACGGCCCTGAACTCGGCTTTGGCAACAGTCTCATCACCAGCAGCCTTTACTACCGCATGAACGAAAACTGGGGCGCGCGTATGACGCACTATTACGATGTGCGGGCTGGCACCATGGCAGAACAGATGTACACCCTCTACCGCGACCTGCGCAGTTGGACCACCGCTCTCACTTTCCGCGTGCGCAAAAATAGTACTGGTCCAGAGGATTTCGCCGTCGCACTAACCTTCTCACTCAAAGCCTTTCCGAGTTTTCGTCTGGGCGATGACAAAGTCAAACCCTCTTCGCTGCTGGGGGGTTAAAACATTCAGCCAATGAAACACCACCAACCACGGTTAAGCGACGTGAGGTAGGACGACAGGCCATACCCTCCTTATTTTGGGTCGTCTGGCATGCACAGAGACGGGACACGGAAAAAATTCCAACACGACTGAATCAAAAGCGGTTGTTAGAGCAAACCATCATAGAAGGAGTTGGTAAAGAGAAGACAGATGAAGAATGGATCGAGGAACTCATGTTCAAGCCAACCGCATCCGACTTCTCCGAACTCAAATCGGCACTCGATATTGTCATCCTGTTTGGTGGCCCAAGAAAATTGACCCGGTAGCAGAACCCGGTATTCCCGTGCTTGCCGGGATTTCCGGTGAGAAGAAAGTCAACTTCGATTTGCGCGCATGGAGCGCCCTCGCGTTTGCGAAGGTCGTTGACGCAGAAAGGAATCCAAGTGCAATTTGAACGGCGTCTGGTGGCGGAATGTCAAACTTTGCTGAATGAATATGAATACTTTTGTTGACGGTCGACCGGCTCCGCGCCTCGCCTCCATCGACGCTTTCCGCGGCGTGGTCATGCTTCTGATGATGGGCGAGGTCCTGCATTTCTGCGCCGTGTCTCAAGCGTTGCCCGGTTCCGCCTTTTGGAAGTTCCTCTGCTGGCATCAATCCCACGCCGATTGGGTAGGATGCTCGTTACACGACCTTATCCAGCCGGGTTTTTCGTTCCTGGTCGGCGTGGTCTTGCCCTTCTCAATCGCAAGTCGGCTTGCGCGCGGAGCAACTTTCCCCGCAATGGCGCGGCACGCAGCAATCCGGTCGCTGGTTCTCATTATTCTCGGCATTGCCATGCGATCGGTTTATACCAGCCACGCAAGGCGGGTGATCTGGCAGTTCGATGACACCCTCGCGCAAATCGGGCTGGCGTACGGTGCTTTGTTTCTGCTCGGCTTCTGCCGGCCTCGTGACTGGTGGACTGCGCTGGTGGTCGTCCTGTGTGGCTATTGGTTGTTCTTCGCTCTCTATCCGTTGCCCGGGCCGGATTTCGACTACGCGCGGGTGGGAGTCTCAAAAGAGTGGCTGGCAGAGCATGGGCTTAAGGGCTTCGCAGCGCACTGGCAAATAAACAGTAATCCTGCCGCCACATTCGATTTCTGGTTCTTGAACCTGTTCCCGCGTGAGAGTCCGTATGCGGTTCCATGGAAGGGTTTGACGACGCTGAATTTTATCCCGTTGTTGGGAACGATGATTCTTGGGCTGATCGCAGGAAACGTCCTGCGCAGTGATCGCAATCCTTGGGCGAAGGTACGATGGTTGGCCGTGGCGGGCGTTGCAGGGCTGACCAGCGGCTGGTTTTTTGGCGCCTTGGGAGTGTGCCCCGTGGTGAAAAGCATTTGGACTCCGAGTTGGGTTCTTTACAGCGGCGGCTGGTGCTTCCTGTTCATGGCCGGCGCATACATTCTGGTGGACATTTGGGGCCAGCGGAAATTGGCGGTACCATGCATCATCGTCGGCATGAATTCGATTGCCGCCTATTGTTTGACTCATATTTTTCAGGTGTTTACCTTTAACAGCCTCCACAGAATATTTGGCTGGGAGACCTTCAAAGTTTTTGGCGCTACGTTCGAGCCACTATTCTACGGTGCTGCCGTTCTCGTGTGCCTTTGGTTCGCTTTATTCGTAATGTATCGCCTAAAGATATTCATTCACATTTAGTCCCAGGGGGAAACCCATTGTAGACGGGGGTATCGTTGCCTGTGTTCGCCCGGAAAATAGTTTATAATACTGGTTGCTATCCCGCCAGAAAAGGCCATCTTAAAGGCGTCTATTAGATAGCTTGTCATTTTCACGGCATGGTAAATCTTCAGGTGAACTCAGTTCAGTGATGATTTTAAACCCGATGATCGGGAACAGTCTGGAGAAAGCAAAGTTTAGTCTAGGACAGTAAAACATCATATGAGCAATAAATTGTTTGTGGGAAATCTTTCCTTCAACGTCACCGAAAACGACCTGCAGGACGCGTTCGCCGCGCACGGCACGGTCGTCGAGACCAACCTGATGATGGACCGGACCACCGGCCGTCCGCGCGGGTTTGGCTTCATTACCATGAGCACAGCCGAGGAGGCCCAGAAGGCCATCGACGGCTTGAATGGCAAGGCATTGGACGGGCGCAACCTCACGGTTAACGTCGCCAAGCCGCGCGAAGAGCGCACGGGCGGTGGTGGTGGCGGCGGTCGTCGCGAATACGGCGGTGGCGGTGGTGGCGGCGGACGAAATCGCTACTAAGCTTTTGGTTTGCATACGTTCGGGGCCCGGATTTACCGGGCCTCGATTTTTTATTTGGCCGCGTCCCGGTTAGCCGGTCGGTGGGATAACGCCAGGAGTCGCCGACCGGCATCATTGCCGAACAACTCTATGAAAGAAGACCATATTGAATTGGAAGGTCGTGTCCAAACCGTGCTTCCCGGCACGATGTTCCGAGTGGAACTCGACAACAAACACCTGGTGCTGGCCACCATCTGCGGAAAGATGCGCAAGCGGTGGGTTCGCCTGACCGTCGGCGACCGCGTCAAGATGGAGATGTCGCCCTACGATTTGGACAAAGCGCGCATCGTCTGGCGGCTCCGATAGAAGCGCCGCAACCAAGCAACCCGGAGTCAAAGCAAAGGTAAAGAGCCGGGGTCCAGACAATTTCAAACCGTTCGAAATCTTGAGTGTTCGGATTGACGAGGTAACCACACCCAGTTCTACCGATAAAAGGCGGTGCGTATTCCCACCCCACGCCGTCATGCGCTCACCGGATACGCGACGCAGGAATTACTGAAAGTCCGGATTCAGGATGTGTAACGTAGCGCCAGCGCGCACGGACGCGTCGTTTAGCGTCCCCGCCACCATCCCCGATCTGGTTTCGGCGCGGAGAACCCCTTAAACGATTACGTCCGAAGGGATCAATTCTGCTCGCTCGACCGGCAGTTGTGGACGTGATGTTTTTGTCAAAGCGTGAGGATACAAGCCCTCCTGTGCATCTAGGCAACGGTTCGCTCATCGCTATCCCCAATGAATCCCCGGCAGCATTCAGGTCAGCGACACGTTGTGAACTAACTTTACCAAGCGTGTGCAAACAAAAGTGGAGCGCCAACCCGAGTTGGATGAAGGCGTCGGTGTTGTGCGTGTAGAAAAGGGCGGGTAGTCCACATACAAGGCCAAGGGCGTCCGAGAGGTTCAATCGTTCGGCATTCGAACTGTTTTATCCGTAAATTGAAACAGTAATGTGAAACAGTAATGTGATGTGTCCTCGCGCCGGAACGACAACCGGGCATCCCTCAGTTTTTATTTGTGATACGGTGGTGAATCCCATAATGAGAGCCGCACATGAGAGCCATCATCATCGGCGCGGGGCGCGGACGACGCCTCATGCCTACCACGGCCAACACGCCAAAATGTTTTGCTGAGGTTCAGGGTAAACGCATGCTCGACTGGGGACTGGAAGCCTGTGCCGTCAACGGCGTCACCGACATCTGTTTCATTGGCGGATACCAGATCGAGAAAGTACGCGCCGATTATCCCAATTTCACTTTCCGTCACAATGCGGACTGGGCGAACAACAATATCCTCGCCTCGCTCATGCATGCCGAGAATTTGATGAATGAACCGTTCATTTGCTGTTACTCGGATATTCTTTTCACGGCGGACGTGGTGAAACGATTGCTGGCCAGTCCGGCGGACATTGCCTTGTCGGTGGACACGATCTGGCTGGAGCGGTATCGCCACCGCACCAACCATCCGCCGGATGACGCTGAGAAGGTGATGGTGGCGAACGGTGACGTCACACGCGTTCATCGTGGAATCGAAACACGCACTGCTTACGGCGAATACACGGGCATCGCCAAATTCTCGCAGCAAGGCGCGGCAATGCTGAAGGAACATTTCCATCGCTGCCGTGCTTGCTTTGCCGGCAAGCCATTTCGCGAAGCGGCTCTTTTTGAAAAGGCTTACTTAATTCATCTGTTTCAGGACATGATCGATACGGGCGTGAAAATAGCCCATGCCGACACGCCCGGCAATTACATGGAAGTGGACACGCAACAGGATTTCGAGCTGGCCCAAAAATTCTGGCGAGGTGGCGCGTGAGTAAATTGTTTTTTCCAACTTCCGTCGTCGGTTCGATGCCGCGCTCGCAATTCGTACTCGACCTCATCAACGACCGTCCGCTTTTGCCACCCGGGCGGTACGAAAAGGAAATGGATGCCGCGATTCGCTACATCGTCGCTTTGCAAGAACACGCGGGATTGGATGTGTTGACGGATGGAGAGTGGCGGCGCAAATCCTACATCGGCGTGATTGCCGAACTCGCACACGGTTTCGAGCTGGGCTGCAACCCGCAAGATGGCCGACCTTGGACCATCGTGGTTGACAAACTATCGCCCAAAACTCCCGGTTTCATTGCTCAAGAAATTTCCTTTCTCAAAACCATCACGACAAGAAAAATCAAAGCCACGTTACCTTCACCCGCGCTGTTGGGCGAACGCATGTGGCATCCGGAGAAATCGAAAAAGGCTTATGCGAAGCGTGAGGATTTCGTTCGCGACTGCGTTCCGATTCTGAAACGAGAGTTGGAATTGATTAGGCAGTCTGGTGCCGACATCGCGCAAATCGACGACCCGCACCTCTGTCTGTTTGTCGATCCGCAAGTGCGCAAGCAATATGACAACGCGGACTCGGCGGCGGATTTCTCCGTCGAAATGGTCAACACCGTGGTGGACGGCATCAACGGCATCAAATTGGCGGTGCATTTATGCCGGCGGGCTGGCGCGCGAGTCCGAGGCGAGGCGCAATTTCAGGGCGGCTATGATCCGATTCTTTTACAGTTGAACCGGCTGAAGGTCCACCAGCTGACGATGGAATTCACCACGCCTGGCGCGGGCGACATGACGGTCTTCAAAAAATTGCGCGAGGATTTTGAGATCGGACTGGGCTGTGTCAGCGTTGCTCCGGGCCAGGTTGATTCCGTGGAAACCATCGTCGAGCGGGTGAAACAAGCCCTTCGCTTTTTGCCGCCGGAACGAATCACACTTAATCCCGATTGCGGATTTGCGCCCGGCTCCGGCGCCGTGGTGAGCATGGATGAGGCGTATCAAAAGCTTTGCAATGAAGTGGCCGCCTCAAAAATTTTGCGCGAGGAATACGCAGGTTCGTAAGCCGGTCTTAAAACCTAAAGGAGCTCAGTTTTGGAAGTTGCGATGGACGCAGCGGTCGTGACTAAACAACTTGACCAGCTTCAGCCTGTCCAACACGCAAGGCAACCCAGACACAACTTTCAACCTTCTCCTCGTAATCCTTACCGGTTTGGGTCTTGCGCGCTTGTAATTTTCTTCGCCGCCCCGGTTATCCTCGGATAAATTATGTTGCCCATTTCGTTACATTCATTGTTTCAATAGCATGGGCATTTGTTAAACTGACTGCCGCGTTTTATGACCAAGTCGAAAGAAGAACTCTGGAAACGGTTTCGGCGGTATTACTTGGAATTCCCAACAATTGGGCTGGCCATCGATATCAGCCGGATGAATTTTTCCGACCACTATCTGGCCTCGATGGAGATTCGCATCCAAAAGGCCTTCCTGGCCATGGCCGAATTGGAACAAGGCGGCATCGCCAACCCTGATGAAAAACGAATGGTAGGTCACTATTGGCTGCGCAACCCGTCACTCGCACCAACGCTGATTATTCGGCGGGAAATTGAAGAAACATACCGGGCAATCAAGGCGTTTGCTGCTAAAGTGCATGATGGCACCGTTCGAGGGGCCAAGGGACAATTTCGAAACCTGCTGATTATTGGTATTGGTGGCTCGGCCTTGGGGCCTCAATTTGTTTCCGACGCGCTTGGACAGCCCGGCAAGGACAAGCTGGCGATTCATTTTTTTGACAATACCGACCCAGACGGAATGGATAAGGTTTTGTCAGAAATCGCTCCAGCGCTAGGACAAACGTTATGTCTTGTTATTTCGAAATCGGGCGGCACGAAGGAAACTCGTAATGGCATGTTGGAGGCTCAAACCGCTTATTATCTGGCGGGGTTGAGCTTCAGCGAGCACGCTGTCGCCATAACGGGATCAGGCAGCGAGCTGGATAACTATTCGATCAGCAACAATTGGCTCAAACGATTCCCGATGTGGGATTGGGTGGGCGGTCGAACGAGCGAACTATCCGCAGTAGGTCTCTTACCGGCAGCTCTACAAGGCTTCGATATCGACGAATTGATTTCTGGCGCTCACGCATGCGACGAAATAACTCGTCAACCCCACATCGCAATGAATCCTGCTGCCCTAATTGCTTTAATGTGGTTTTATATCGGTAACGGTAAAGGGGACAAGAACATGGTTGTTTTACCGTATAAAGACCGTTTAAACCAATTTTCTAAGTATCTACAGCAGCTTGTCATGGAGTCTCTCGGCAAAGAATTCGATCTGGATGGGAATAGAGTCAATCAAGGACTTTTGGTATTTGGAAATAAAGGTTCAACGGATCAACACTCTTATGTTCAACAACTTATAGATGGAATTAACAATTTTTTTGTCACGTTTATTGAGGTCTTGAATGATCGACGTCTGCAATCAACAATGGTCGAAGAAAATGTAACCTCTGGCGATTATCTAGTCAGCTTTTTGCATGGAACACGTAATGCGCTGTATGGGAATGATAGAGAGTCAATTACTCTGACAATAACAAGACTCTCCCCTTTCACGATCGGTGCATTAATTGCCTTGTTTGAACGAGCGGTTGGATTTTATGCCATGCTCATCCATGTCAACGCCTATAATCAGCCTGGCGTTGAGGCAGGAAAGAAAGCAGCCGTAAGGGTAATCGATCTGCAATTACGGATTTTCAGTTTTCTGTTTGCCAATCGAGGCAAGGCGATGACTGTTTCGCAAATCGTCGATGGAACAAATGCAGTTGGTGAAGATGAAGCTGTTTTCAAAACCTGTGAGCATCTTGTCGCTAATCCAGATCGTGGATTAAAAAAAATGCCCGGTCGAAACCCGTTCGAGGCAACCTATCAAATAGGTTAGACACCTTATGTTTGTTTATCCAAAACAGTACGACGTCATTGTGGTTGGTGCTGGGCATGCCGGCATTGAAGCAGCACTTGCAGCAGCTAGGATTGGCAGTAAAACATTACTCCTCTCTATCAATTTGGACACCATTGGTCAAATGTCCTGCAACCCAGCGATTGGCGGTTTGGCTAAAGGACACTTGGCACGCGAGATCGACGCTTTAGGCGGCGAAATGGGAAAAACAACCGACATGACTGGGTTGCAATTCCGTATGCTCAACACAAAAAAAGGACCATCTGTCTGGGCACCAAGAGCACAGTGCGACAAAAAAGCCTATCAATTTCGACTCAAATGGATTTGCGAAAGAGAGCCAAATCTGGACGTAAAGCAGGGTCAATCAGCAAAGTTGTTGCATAGAGATTACAGTGTCTATGGAGTTGAAACTACTTTGGAGGTTCAATATCATGGCAAAACTGTTGTGGTCACCACAGGCACATTCCTGCGAGGATTAATGCACATCGGCATGAACAAACAATCCGGCGGAAGATCTGGCGAGTCAGCTGCGATGAATCTGTCGCACTCTTTGCGAGAAATTGGACTGGAACTTGGCCGTCTTAAAACCGGCACCCCTCCGAGACTATCGAAAAGATCGATTGATTTCAATAAAACGGAGATCCAATCCGGTGACGAGCCAATTCCCTACTTCACCTATTGGAAAGAGGATTTGTTCCACATGGAACATTCTGGCATTTCGGAGCGCGAAGTTGGCCACTCCAACGGCAAATATCCTCCCGGCTCAATTCTTGACAGGTTGCGTGGCCAGCTTTGTTGCTATATTACCCGCACGACTAATGGGACAGCCGATATCGTCCGAGCAAACCTGCACAAATCGCCGATGTATTCTGGCGCAATAGAAGGGATTGGGCCACGCTATTGCCCATCAATCGAGGATAAAATAGTTAAGTTCTCGGAAAAGGATCATCACCAGATTTTCTTAGAGCCGGAGGGGATTGCCACGGACGAAATCTACGTCAATGGCTTTTCGACTTGCCTTCCATTTGAAGTCCAAGTTGATTTGGTGAAAACAATCATCGGTTGTGAGAATGCTGAGATTTTGCGACCTGCTTATGCGGTAGAGTATGATTTTGCCTTCCCCACTCAACTTCGCTCATCTTTAGAAACAAAAGCATGTCGGAACCTCTTTCTAGCCGGGCAAATCAATGGAACTTCAGGTTATGAAGAGGCTGGTGCTCAAGGGCTTATAGCTGGAATTAACGCGGCAAGACGGGTAATGGATCTGCCTCCAGTCATCCTTCGCAGGGACCAAGCTTATATTGGAGTGTTGATCGATGACTTGGTCACAAAAGGAACGACTGAACCGTACAGAATGTTTACATCGCGAGCGGAATACAGGCTCTTGCTGCGCCAAGACAATGCTGATATGCGCCTTTCCGAGATAGGCCATGAAGCCGGCCTTTTGCCCGAGCGCAGTTTCCGCAAATTCAAAGCCAAAGAACAAGCAATCCAATCTGAAATTACCCGGCTGGAACATACGCGCTCCGGCGCAGACACATTAGCGCAGATCCTTCGTCGTCCTAAGATGGGCTACGGAGATTTGCCGAATCGAAATCCCGAATTGAAGCCTGACGAAATTCAGCAGGTTGAAATCGCAATCAAATATTCGGGTTATATCGAGCGCCAAGAAACCGAGGTTGCAAAATTCAAAACTTTGGAAGACAAGCAAATTCCTGATTCGTTCGATTACAGCACTGTCCACAGTCTTCGAACTGAAGCGCGGCAAAAATTAACCAGGATTCGTCCCGCAACTATCGGACAGGCCGCGCGGATTTCCGGTGTGTCGCCGTCAGACATCGGAGTTCTGATGATTTGGATGAAACGTGGCGCTTCCACAGTGACCAAAAAAGTCCTCGAAAAACGAACTAACGCTGTCGAGTGACGCTCCGATTTGCAAATCTGCAGGTAAAAATAATGCTTAACATATTCATAGTAAAGTTGTTATATTCTTATCCGGGTGCGCGTGCAGAAAGGTTTTTGCGATAAACACACCACTGGCATCAGCCCTCCATACAGCTTGACCCGCTACGACAGAATTGCGCAGCATATCGCCATGCATAGATTCTTACTTGTCTGTCTCGCTTTTTTTCTAGGTGCTTCGTTCACCTCCGCCAAAGATTACACGATTCATTCGTTCAAGAAACTCCGCTTGTCGGATCAGTTTTGGGGTGAAGGTGCCAACTTCGGAGACTTCAACCACGACGGGAAAAAAGACATCGTCTCCGGGCCTTACTGGTTCGAAGGCCCCGATTTCAAGAAGCGGCACGAATACTATCCAGCCACCAAAACTTTTAAGCGCAAAAAAAATGACGGCACCGAAGAAACCGTGCCGGGTTTTGAAGGCGCTCTCGGAACCAACAACGCTTACTCAGATAATTTTTTAACTTTCACCTACGATTTTAACAACGATGGTTGGGACGACATTTTGGTTTACGGTTTTCCCGGCCAGGATGCATCCTGGTATGAAAATCCGAAAGGCCGCGAAGGCCACTGGCAACGCCATAAAGTGTTTGATGTCGTTGACAATGAATCACCCACTTGGGGCGATTTGACGGGTGATGGCAAACCCGAATTAATTTGCAACTCGGGCGGCTACTTCGGTTATGCCGAACCAGACTGGTCCGATCCCGCCAAGCCGTGGAAATTCCATCCGATTTCACCCAAAGGCGAATGGCAACGGTTCACTCACGGCCTTGGTTACGGCGATATCAACGGCGACGGTCGGAAGGATATTTTGGAGATGGATGGTTGGTGGGAACAGCCTGCCTCCCTCGCCGGTGATCCGGTCTGGACAAAACATCAGTTTCCATTTGCCCCTGGGCACGGCAGCGCGCAAATGTACGTGTACGATGTCAACGGCGATGGATTGAACGACGTCATCACCAGCCTTGCCGCTCACGGCTACGGCCTTGCGTGGTATGAACAAGTCCGCGAAAACAACAATATCACATTCAAGCAACACATAATCATCAACAAGGACCCAAAGGACAGCAAATACGGAGTCGCATTCTCCCAACTTCACGCCGTTGACCTCGTGGACATGGACGGTGATGGTCTGAAAGACATTATCACCGGCAAGCGTTTCTGGGCGCATGGCCCAACCGGTGATGCCGAACCGAACGCCCCGGCCGTTCTCTACTGGTTCAAGCTCGTACGCAACAAAGACAAGACAGTCGATTTCATCCCCTACCTGATCGACGACGACTCGGGCATCGGCACGCAAGTCGTCGCGGGTGACGTCAACGGTGACAAACTGCCCGACGTCGTCGTGGGCAACAAAAAGGGCACGTTTGTTTTCCTCCAGCAAACGAAAAAAGTGAGCAAGGCGGAGTGGGAGAAAGCTCAACCGAAACCGCTTTCGCCTTGAGCCAAAGAGTTACGCACCGTTGACGCATCGCCGACACGTGCCAGAGAAAACTTCGTGCTCTTCGTGGCAGCTTGGCCAATAATCCGCCTTCACCGTTTATGAAATATAGACCGTCCTGCGCCTGCGCCTTCCTTTGCTTCGCTGCATTCTTTTGGATCTCGCCGACATTTGCGGCGGTCGAAGGCATTACGCCCGTCGACAGAAACGGCAAACCTCTCAACCTCGATTTCGAAGACGGCACGCTGAAGGATTGGACTGCCACCGGCAAGGCTTTCGAAGGACAGCCCATCAGAGGCGACGCGGTCGCCAAACGTCGCAGCGACATGAAAAGCCAGCATACGGGCAACTTCTGGATCGGCACTTACGAAACTGCTTGCGACGAGCCGCAAGGCACGTTGACGTCCGCTCCCTTCAAAGTCACGCATCCTTTCGCCAGTTTCTTGATTGCGGGCGGCGCATCGCCGAACACGCGCGTCGAACTCGTCCTATCCGACGCCGAACGAAACTTTTTCAAAGCCTCCGGCACCGATAGCGAAAATCTTCGTCCCGTAGTCGTCGATCTTCAACCGTTCCTTGGCAAAGAAATATTCATTCGCATCATCGATCAATCAAGCGGCGGCTGGGGACATATCAATTTCGATGACTTCAAGTTCTATGCCCAGCGACCGAAATTCAACAATGAACTCGACCCCGCCAAAGTCGTCGCCGACACTCCACCCGCTGATGTCGTGCCTTACGCAGGCCTCTCGCCGGAAGATGCTGCCAAGTTCGCCACGCTCCCGCCCGGTTTCAAGATGCATGTCTTCGCCGGCGAACCGGAAATTGTGCAACCGATCGCCTTCTGCCTCGACGACCGTGGCCGAGTCTGGGTCGCCGAAGGACTTACCTATCCCATTCGCGCTCCAGAGGGCCAGGGCAAAGACCGCATTCTCGTGTTCGAAGACACCAACGGCGATCACAAGTTCGACAAGCGCACCGTCTTCATGGAAGGACTCAACCTCGTCAGCGGACTTCAGTACGGCTTCGGCGGTATTTGGGTCGGGGCCGCCCCTAATCTCATGTTCATTCCGATTCAGGACGGCGACGAACCCAAACCCGCCGGCCCGCCGCAAATCCTCCTCGACGGCTGGGATTACAAACGCGACACGCACGAAACCTTGAACACCTTCACTTGGGGGCCGGACGGCTGGCTCTACGGTTGCCACGGCGTTTTCTGTCCGTCGCACGTCGGCAAGCCCGGCGCGCCGGAGAGCGAGCGTCAATGGGTGGACGCCGCCGTCTGGCGCTATCATCCCACCAAGCACACGTTTGAAATCTTCGCCGAAGGCACCAGCAATCCCTGGGGCATTGACTTTGATGAACACGGACAACTTTGGGAGGAAGCCTGCGTCATCCCGCACCTCTGGCACATGATCCAAGGTGGCCGCTACCTGCGTCAAGGCGGCGAGCATTACAGCATCAACCGCGACGAAACCGCGCGCAACGAAAAGCATCGTGAGAACGGCAGCCGCAAACCGGTCTTCCCCTACGTCTATGAAGACATTCAATCTGTTGGCGATCACGTCCACTACGCCGGCAACAAGGGCCCGCACGCCGGCAACGCGCGCTCCGACGCTGCAGGCGGTGGTCACGCCCACGCCGGCATGATGGTTTATCTCGGCGACAGTTGGCCCGCCGAATATCGCGGCAAACTGTTCATGGGCAACATCCACGGCCAGCGGCTCAACATGGATATTCCCGAACGCAGCGGCTCCGGCTTTGTCGGCCATCATGGCAAAGATTTTCTAAACTTCAACGACACCTGGTCGCAAACGCTCAATCAACTTTATGACCAGGACGGTTCGGTTTACGTCATCGACTGGTATGACAAAAACCAGTGCCACAATACCAATCCTGAAAGCCACGACCGCTCCAATGGCCGTATCTACAAGATTGTTTACAATAACCAAAAGGTCACAAAAGTGGATTTGCGGAAGTTGAGCGACGATGAACTCGTGAGACTCGTGCCGTCGAAGAATGAGTTCATGAGCCGGCATGCTCGAAGGATTTTACAAGAGCGCTTTGCAAATTACTTACCAGCTCTTCCTCCTGATTCTGGTGCCACAGACGCAGAGATTGGAAAAGCTTCAAGAGCACTAGCAGTTGTAAACAAATCGCTTTGGGGTTGTTTGAATGGGAAAATGAGCACCCCCGAACGGCTGCAGGCACTTTGGGGTCTTCATCTAACTGGCGGAATCAGTCACCTGAATACAGTTCGCAAACTGATTGCGGACAAAGACGAATTTATTCGGGCGTGGACTATCCAATTGACACTGGACGACGATTACGAACGGCAAAGCGCAGCAAACGCAAACAGCTTA
Source organism: Limisphaerales bacterium (assembly GCA_003140275.1). GTDB lineage: Bacteria > Verrucomicrobiota > Verrucomicrobiia > Limisphaerales > PALSA-1396 > PALSA-1396. The sequence goes on along the minus strand of PLJQ01000456.1, from coordinate 17,742 downwards.
TATGCTAAAGATTTGAACTTGGAATTTGCCCACCTCGCTCGCAAAGACAAGTCGCCAGTTGTTCATCTCTACCTAGCTTCTGTGCTCCACCGAATCCCGCCTGAAAAGCGCTGGGACATCTACGCCGCGTTGCTTCAGCACGGTGAAGACGCTAGCGACCACAACATTCCGCTCATGGTCTGGTATGGCGGCGAAGCGCTGGCAGCAACACAGCCAGCCAAGGCACTGTCGCTCGCGGTCAGCGCCAAGCTGCCAAAAATTCTGAACTTCACGACGCGCCGTATCGCGCAACTCGGCACCACCGACGCACGCGACCTCATCGCCGAGACGATGGCCAAAGTGGGCGAACCCGCCAAGCAACTCGACATGCTGACTGGCTTGAGTGCCGCCCTCAAAGGTCAGCGTAGCGTGCCGATGCCTAAAGGCTGGGAAAGCGTCGAAACGAAGCTTTCCAGCAGTTCAAATCCGCAAATTCGCGCCCTCGCACAGTCGCTTTCCCTTACCTTTGGCAGCGCCAATGCCCTCACAGCATTGAAGAAAACGCTGATGGACGGGTCCGCCGAAGCCGGCGCCCGTCGCACCGCGCTCGATTCGTTGTTGAGCACACGCGATGCGTCGTTGCCGCCGTTGCTCCAGCAGTTGCTCAGAAGCCAGGACCTTCGTGGCCAGGCGGTGCGTGCTCTGGCCAGCTATGACGATCCAAAAACTCCCGACGCGATTCTCAGCGTTTACAGTTCACTTGAAGGCGGCGAAAAGCGGGACGCACTGAACACGCTCGCCTCTCGCACTGCGTTCGCCAAACCAATGCTTGCGTCCGTGGATGGCGGAACCATTCCACGCAATGCCCTCACCGCCGAAATCATCCGCCAGTTGCGCAACCTGAAGAACGCCGACATCGACCAGCAACTTCAAAAAGTCTATGGCACCATTCGCGACAGCAGCGCGGACAAGAAAAAGGAAATCGAGAAATACAAGCGCATCTATTATGCGGGCGGTTCGCAGCCGGGCGAGGCTTCGCGCGGTCGCGCGGTCTTCAACAAAATTTGCGCCCAATGCCACACGCTGTTCGACACCGGCGGCAAAGTTGGCCCTGACCTCACTGGTTCAAATCGCGCCGATCTCGATTACATTCTGCAAAACATCCTCGATCCAAACGCCGTCATCCCAAACGAATATCGTGCTTCGACCATCGAGACCAAGGATGGTCGCAGCATCACCGGCATCGTGAAACAACAGGATGACAAAACTGTGACGGTCGCGACCCAAACCGAGACGCTGGTCCTGCCACGCAACGAAGTCCAGTCCCAGCAACAGAGCGAACTCTCGATGATGCCGGAAGGCTTGCTCGCGCCGCTGGCTGACCAGGAAGTGCGCGATTTGATTTATTACCTCAGCCGCCCCGGCCAGGTGCCGCTGCCTGCATTGTGATAGGTGGGTTCCCGAAACGCGAAGGCCAGAATCAGTGTTTGTGTAGCGGGACGGAGAAAGTGCTCCGGAGCCAATGCAGCGAATGGAAGTTTTCGGGCCTCGGGCTTCGGATTTATTTCGGATCTCGGATTTCGAACTTCGGATTTCAGACTTAATCCGACTCTGAAACCGGCTCGTAAGGTTCGACCAGCACTTTGCCCAGGACATTGCGCGACCGCAAATGAGCATACGCCTCGGCTGTTTGCGTCAACGGATAAACGCTGTCGATGATCGGCTTCAGTTTCCCCGCCGCCGCCCATTCGAGGGTGGCCACCAGGTCAGCGCGGTCGCGACCGTAACTGCCGATGAGCCGGTGCTGCTTCACAAAAAACGACCAAACATTCAGCAGCACTTCGCTCCCGCCGGTTGCGCCGCAGGTCACGACGGTTCCACCGCGCACCAGACAGTCGAAAGCTTTTTGCAACACTTCGCCGCCGACATGTTCGACCACCAGATCGACGCCCCGCTTCGCGGTAAGTTTGCGAACCTCAGCCGGCCAATCCGCTCTGGAGGAATCGACGGCGAACTCCGCGCCGAGTTGCCGCACCAAATTGCGTTTGGCTTCAGTCGAGCCGGTGCCAATGACGCGTGCGCCCAGATGTTTTGCGATTTGAATGGCGGCGGAGCCGACGCCGCTGGCAGCGCCGATCACGAGCACCCAATCGCCTGCCTTCGCTTTGGCGCGGTTGGTCAACATCCGCATCGCCGTGCTGCCCGCCAGTGTGAGCGCGGCCGAGGTGTCGAATTCGACATTGGCCGGCAACCGAACGAGCTGACGCATGGGCACGAGCACTTTCTCGGCAAAACCGCCGTCGCAATTGACGCCAAGCGTCTGGCTGTTCAAGCACATCGCTTCGTCCCCGCGCAAACAGAACTCGCACTGGCCGCAGAACAGGTTGGATTGGACCGCCACACGGTCGCCGACTTGCCACGGACTGTTGCCCTCGCCCACAGCGATGATGCGTCCGGCGATTTCACAACCGGTCGTGCGGGGTAATTGCAGCGGGATCGGCAAAGCGCCTTCCTCGGTCCACAGGTCGAGCCGGTTCAATCCGCAAGCCTGCACCTGAACGACCACGTCGCCAGCGGCAGGGTGTGGATCAGGCAATTCACGCAGTTCAAATTTTCCAGGCTTGCCGTGGGCGATGAGTTGAACAGCTTTCATTCCCGGATTGTAACAGAAAGCCAGGGCGCAGCCAAGACAGACGCATCTAAAAACCGCGAGTTGACCGGCTTTCAGGTAGGGTCATCGCGCTGCGATGACCACCGGCCCGTGCAGGGCCGGAACGTTTCCTTTGTACGACCGCGTCCGATCCAGAAGCAGTTGCGCCGCTGCACGCGGCGCTGGTCGTCGCAGCGCGACGACCCTACCACGGTTAAGATACGTCGGCCCTGATGGCGCGGCCAAGCCGCAACCAAGCAACTTTGGAGTGCGCCGACTTGTCGGCGCTTTAGGACGGTAGGACTCTCTCAAAACCCCGGAAGGACGAGTTACGCGAGTCCCCAATCTTTCAAAATGGCTGAAGAGTCAGGGACTCGTGTAACTCGTCCTTCCGAACAAGTCGCCGACGGAGAGCATTGCAAAGCGCAGCAGTCGGAGGTCAGACTTCTGGCTTCCGACCTCAGCCCTCCGACTTCTATTTCACCGGATACCGCCAGACCCAGTCGCCCTTTTCCGGGTCAATCGGACCACGCTTCTTTTCCCATTCAACGGCACCGCCTTTCGACGACACGACCACTCCGCCGTCGTCGGTCTTGTTCCAGCCCAAGGAATAGATGAGGTAACCACCGTCCGGTGTTTTTCGATTTCGAATCGATATGATGTCCGACTTGTGGCCTCCTGTCTCTGGCTACTGATTCCGATGCGCGTCAGAACAAACGCCAGCGCTCGGCGCGTGATGGCACCGGCCACGGCCAGTCTTTCTCCGGCCCGCCTTTTGTGGTCTTAAAAACGCCTCCGTCATCCTGGCCATCCAGCCCCACACTGTAGAGTTGGAACCAGCCGTCGTCGGTACGGCGGTAGTGGAATATTCGATTGTTCATGGGATCCAGCGGCGCTGCGGGCAGAAATGCCGGTACGAGGTTGTCTAACTTTTCGGGAAAGGCGCCGTGCTTGATGTGGTAGCGCTCCAGTGCGAAGGCGACCACGGCCATTTGGGCGATGGTTTGCGTGCGAACCGTCTTGTCGATCGCTTTCCCGGTGGCGGGTGCCAGCATTGCAGCCAAGCGGTTGTAGGGTGAATGGTTGCCTTGCAGATGCTCAAGGTCCGCGGCGGCGGAAGTGGCCTTCGCGGCGGCGGCGAGCCCAGATTGCGACGCATTAGAAACGGCTGTGCGAAGGTTGCTGATCATCCGGGTATGATAACGCACCAGGGTGATCTCGTTTTGCCTCAGCATCCCGCGCGGAAGGATGGAGAGCATCCTCCTAGCGAAGCTTCCCGGCTTAACGCCGCGCGTGGCCCACTGATCCATGTTCTGGATGCCGCCGGCCCGCTCGCCCTCGAACGCAAGCACCAAGCCTGGCAAGTAATCCGTATGCGCGAGCTGATCTTGCAGCGCCGCGAGTTGGGCGTCAGACCAGCGATGCTCCGCAAGCCCCTGCCAGACGGTCGCAACGGCAAGATTGCCTTGCGCAAGGCGCACCAGTTGCGAAATCAAGAATGGTTCCTCGCGCAACAACCCGGACACGCGAAGCGCGCATTGCGCATCTTCAAACGCACCTTGCGTTTCGCCCGCGGACAGCCGTGCCGCACAGCGCACTTCGAGTGCGAGACTGACGGACTTGAGCGTCGCATAGTGACGCAGCTGGGCCTCGAATCCCTCGTCATAGTGAATCGGGAACTGCGCGCGCGGTCTTCCGCTGATCGTGCATAATTCCGCGAGCGGTTCATTGGCTACGGATAGGCCGGCGAGGACATCACGGGTGGGATCGCCAGGTGTTGCCGGCAGCTTCAGTTCGGCAGCCCAACTGGGACCGTCTTTGGATGGAGCAGCGGTTAGGGCGCGGTAGGCCTCAGCCAACGCGGCGAGATTCACCTTGGGAGTTCTGGGAGCGTCCTTTTCTTCTTCTTTCGGCCAGTGCCAATCGGGGAGTTTTAGCCTTTCCTCGAAATGACCAATCGCGTTGGTATCGCGCCAGACGACGGCGTAGTGGCCGGGCAGGACGTCTTCCGGCTGCAAGTATTGATAATCAAAGAACGGCGCAAAAACCGGAGCCGCTCCGGCATTTTGATCAGCAGGAATTGTGGGGCCGAGAATCGTGCGGAACTCCAGCCGTTCGCCTTGGTTCACTAGGCGGGCGCGCTCCCGGTGCCAGGCCAGTTCGGCGCGCACATTTTCGATGGTCAACATGATGGCCAGCGGGGTGACCACCGCGAGGAGAACCCAGTAAGCGAAACCGAGCATCCAGCGAAAGAAAATGAACCGTACGGGTGGCAGAGCAGTGGCCAGTGCGGGATTGGCTCGCAGACGCGTTGCTCGCTGGTTCCAGCAAAGCGCTGTCAGGTTGAACCAGCACAGTCCAGCACAGGCTCCCCATGAGCCGAACAACCACATCAGCCAGCCGGTCAGTTGTTGAAACGCAAACAGCGACAGCACGAGTCCCACGCAGACGCCTAACAATGCCCACCAAATGGTGAGGCCGAAAACGAGCGACCACGGATAACGGGCGTTTTGGGCCGGACGCAAACGTGAAAGAGGGAGCCAGAATCGGCGGGAATCGGCGCGTGAAAGGAGAAAGGCAGGAAGTGTCATAGGCAAACCCCATTGAATCATGCGACCAATAAATTCGTGTCCGTCTCGTTCAAATCACCGAACCCTTCGGCAGACCGCCGCTCACTACGTGGCCGTTGCGGAGTAATTGTCGGGAAACCAATGGGAGCTGGCATTCCAGTGCTGCTGTTTTCATCGCTGCTTGCGAGCTGGCGAAGTGCTGTTGCTTGAAGACGCCAGACACTGAACGGCTCCGCAGTGCTGACAATAGCTTGACCCGGGGAAGCCGGGCCGGTCACGCCGAACAAACAAACGTTGATGCCGATGAGCGCCAACCAAACAACCGCGAGAGTGCCCCACGCCACCGGAAAGCGGGCGAAAATGAAACGCCACGCCGAGGCGGAATTTGCCGTTACAGGATTTGGAATAGATGAAGTAGGGTTGATGCGGGCGGCTGCGAGAATTTCCGTCCGCCAGTCGGTTGGGATCGGGCGCAGTGGTTGCCGCTGAAGTCGTTGCTCAAAGTCGTTTTCGTTCATTTTTTACTTGGTAGGAGTCGAGGTCACGAGACTNNTACCGGCTGGCGGCGGTGTTGGGTGACAGGTCGAGCATTTCGGCAATCACTTCAAAGGTCAGGCTTTCCCAAAGCTTCAGATGAACGACCGCGCGCTGGTCAGCGGGCAATTCGCCCATCGCTTCCGACAGTGCCGCGCGGAAGGCCAGTTCATCCGGATCAGCGGTTGGCGCGAAGATGGAAATCGTATCGGCGGCCACCTGCTCGTGAGTTTTTTCCCGCGTGCCGCGGCGGCGTATNNATGGCGAGGTTGTGAGCGAGTCGCAGCAGAAAGGCGCGTGGTTCGCGGACACCGTCGAGCAACTGTGGCCGTTGGGCCAGCTTGATGAACAGTTCTTGAAGGAGATCGCGGGTGTCGGCTTCGCTGCGGGTAAGATTCAGGAGAAACGCAAACAGCGCCTGGGCCTGATCATCGTACAGGCGTTCGAGATCGAAGGGCGACGGCATGTCTTTGCTGAATGACGCACGCGGTGGGAGAATTTGTCTAGGAAACTTTGCAAGAAGACCAAAACCGCCGATTCACGCGATGAACACAGTTGGGCTGGCAGCCCGTTCCAAAAGCAGCCGTCGAGGTTGCGAGGCGGGGAACAGATGGCGATACTCTCACTCGGTGGTTCTCGGACGCCGCACGACGACTTCCTGCTCGGCTTGGTTTTTCACAATCATGTTGGCGGGGAGAATCCCGCGCCAGTTAACGTTCGGGTAAATCACCGAGCCGCGCCCAATGATGCTGCCGGGATTGAGCACGGTGTTGCACCCGATGTCACAGCCGTCGCCGATCAGTGCGCCGAACTTGCGCAGGCCGGTNNGCGCCGGCATTGTTGAACAGGATGGAGTTTTTGATTTCCGACGAGTTGCCCACCACGCACCCATCGCCAAGGATGACCTGTTCGCGAAAATAGGCGTTGTGGCGGATGTGACAGTTGCGCCCGATAATGGCCGGTCCTTTGATCATGACGCCGTCCTCCAGCACCGTGCCTTCGCCGATAAACACCTGTTCACCGATGAAGGCCCGGCCTTCGGAACGATGGTGCAGCGCGGGGCGCAAATTTGCCGCGAGGTAGGCCTTGAGTTTCTTCAGCGCGTCCCAGGCAAATTCACAACCGTCAAAAAGCGCGGCGTGCCCGGTCTGCTTCAGGTCGAAAAGGTCGCTCGGTTTGAACATGCGTCGAAATTACGAAAAATCATGGCGGCGGCAAATGTCTTTTTGTCACAGTGTAGCAACCTACGTAAGGAGGCTCTGATTGATTGGTTGCGCGTTGAAAGTTGAGAGCGTTTTGAACGAATCCTCTTTACGTCGGCTGCTACGGCAAAACGATGATTGCCAGAAACTGCACGCCGAAGAGTTTTTGAAACCGTTTGTGGATTATGCACGCATGGCATTCGGAATGTGAAGCGGCGGACGCTTCATTCGGTTTGATAAGCCGCTCTCGGAAGAACGTTTCATTCGCGTTATTCAGCATGCCTGCCAATAAGGCGGCTTGAATTTGGGAGGAACAAGTCCCACCTTGGTCTTGAAATAATTCAGGACGCCGTAGAAGTCGTCCCTCTCGATGGATACAATTTACTTCGATTACAACGCGACCACGCCGCTTGACCCGACCGTGCGTGAGGCGATGATGCCGTTTCTTGGCGATGTCTTCGGCAACCCTTCCAGTGTTCACCACGTGGGACGACAGGCACGGGCGATTTTGGACGATGCGCGCGATCGGGTGGCGCGGGTCTTTGGTTGCAAACCAAGCGAAGTGGTTTTTACCAGCGGCGGAACCGAGAGCAGCAACCTGGCAATCTTCGGAGTGGCGCGGCTGTTGAAGCCGAAAGGCCGGCATATCATCACTTCTGCCATTGAACATCACGCGGTGCTGCATCCTTGCGAATACCTGGCCAAAAGGGAAGGTTTTGAGGTGACCTATCTGCCGGTTTCCAGTGAGGGACTCGTTTCCTTTGATTCATTGGCCGGGGCAATTCGTCCGGATACTATCCTCGTTTCGATCATGGCGGCAAATAATGAGATTGGAACTATTCAACCTGTTGCCGAACTCGGTTCGTTATGTCGTGAGCGGGGGGTGTTTTTTCACACCGACGCTGTGCAGTGGTTCGGCAAAGAACCTTTTGCTGACATTCACCAGTTCAATGCGGACCTGGTTTCCATTTGCGCTCACAAATTTCACGGGCCGAAGGGCGCGGGCGCTCTATTCGTCCGGTCGCCGTTGCTGCCTGACCCGGTTATTTTAGGGGGCGGTCATGAAAATGAACGCCGCGCCGGCACGGAAAACCTGGCGGGAATAATTGGCTTTGTCGAAGCGGTGGAACGATTCGTTCCTCATCCCGTTTTCTCACACCCTGAACTTTCTCCGCTTTCGAACCGCTTGCTTGCGCTGGTGGATCGGTTGCAAGGTGTTCGCCTTGTTGGCTCGCGTGAAAAGCGGCTTACCAATACGGTTTCTTTCATCGTGGAAGGATCAGACAGCATCGCTTTACTGGCGGGGTTGGATCTACAGGGAATTTGTGCGTCCAGCGGTTCTGCTTGTTCGGCGGGTTCACTGGCTCCGTCGCATGTGATCTTGGCTTTGAAAGTGGAAAAAAAACTTGCTAATTCGCTGGTTCGTTTTTCTTTAGGACGCGAAACAACTCTGAGAGACATTGAATTTGTGGAATCGGTTCTTCCTGCAATTATCAATAGGGCACAACGCTACCAATAATCGTATAAAGAGAGGTGAATGGCCTGTTGACAGTGTGAACAACCCTCACTTTTCCGATTTTTCCTCTCGCTTTCGGTTTCTTTTTCTTCTCTAGTTAGCTGGCAAACGGCCCGCCCATCCTTGACACCGTGAGTTGTTTGCCTTATTCACACCCTTTAATAATAAGAGTACTTATAGAATTCAGATACATATTAATGGCGCAATGAATCTTACAATTTCAAAAGAACAAATCATCAACGGGCTGCAAGCCGTCCAAAACATTGTCAGCACCCGGACCACGCTGCCGATCCTTTCCAACGTCATGCTGCACGCGGAAAAGGACCGGTTGGAATTAACGGCCACGGATCTGGATGTCACTGTATCCTGTGGGGTGGAAGCTGCGGTTAAAAAAGCCGGCTCAACGACCGTGCCGGTAAAAAAGCTCTTTGGAATCGTAAGAGAATTGAGTAATCCTGAAATTGAAGTCGAGGTGGATGAAAAACATTCCTGCTCCCTGCGTTCGGGAGCGTCCTTCTATAAAATAAACGGTTTGAGTTCCGATGAATTTCCGCCCTTGCCCAAGTTGAAAGAGGAAAAGAAAATCGTCCTCCCTCAGGAAAAAGTCAGAAGCATGATGAAAAAGACCGCCTTCGCGATTTCCACGGATGAATCACGATATGTGCTAAACGGAATTTTTTTCAGCTTGAAGGAGCACAAACTTACGATGGTGGCAACAGATGGCCGTCGTTTGGCGCTGGTGGACGAGGAAGTGGACGTTTCCGAGAAGAGCCAGGGGGAATTCATCGTTCCCGCCAAAGCGGTCAACGAGTTGAACCGGCTGTTGCAGGAGAAAGGGGAGGTTGAGGTCAGATATAACGAAAATCAGGCTGCTTTTACTCTGAAGGATGAAAAAGGATTTTCCATCCTGGTTGCGACCAAGTTAATCGAGGGAAATTATCCCAATTACCGGCAAGTCATCCCGGCAGAAGCCAAAGAGCGCGTGGCGTTGGCGCGGGAGGAATTCTTGCACGCCCTGAAACGTGCCGAGATCATGACCAGCGACAAGTCCAATTCCGTAAAACTGGCCTTCACGAAAAACAATTTGGCGATTACGGCCAATTCTCCGGAAGTGGGAGAAGCCAGGGAAAGCCTGGCGGTGAATTACAAAGGCAAGGAAATGTCCATCGCCTTCAACCCGAAATACCTGATCGACGCGCTCACGGCTTTGCCCAACGACGAAGTGTTCATTGAACTGATTGATGAACTTAGTCCGGGTGTTTTGAAAATCAACGGGCCGTTCCTCTACGTCGTCATGCCGATGAGACTAAGTTGATCGGGGAGGCCACCCGACACCAAGGGCCTCGTCCCGAATGGAAAGGCCGTGAATATAGAAGAGTCGTCTCTTGCGTTCCGAGACGACCTCTGAGTAGTCGTTAGAGGGTCCAGTCCCCCGGTAGTCGCTTCGTCGCCTTCACATCTGTTCGAGCGTATCGATGCCGAGGACTTCCAGTCCCTGTTTCAAAATGCGCCCGGTGAGGCCGCAAAGAAGCAGACGCATCGCGCGCTCCGGCTCGCTGGCTTTGAGGACGGGACAGCGCTCGTAGAAACGCGCAAAGTGACCGGCCAAGTCGTAAAGATAGTTGCAGAGAAAATTGGGACGGTAATCTTCCGCCACCGCTTCCAACGTCAGGCCGAAAATCAACAAATGTTTGGCCAAGGCGATTTCTTCGGGAGCGGAAAGGTTAAGGGTCGGGAGTTGAGAGTTGAGAGTTGAGATCTCGATTTCGCCCTTCCGGAAGATGCTGCGGATGCGGGTGTAGGCGTACTGCAAATACGGCGCGGTATTGCCGTTCAACGCCAGCATCTTGTCCCAACTGAACCCGTAATCGCTTTGGCGATTCGGCAAGAGGTCGGCGTATTTGATTGCGCCGAGGCCGACGACCCGGGCGATTTCGTGCCGTTGCGGCTCGCTGAGTTCGGGACTCTTCCCGGAAACGACATTAAAGGCGCGCTCCTCTGCTTNNCTCGTCAAGCAGGCCGGCAAGTTTGACCATTTCACCGGCGCGGGTTTTGAACGGTGTGCCGTCTTCGCCAAGAATCGAGCCGAACCAGACGTGGGCGAGTTTTACGTTTGCCTTGGGCTGCCAGCGGCGGAAGAGGGCGAACAGTTGCTGGAAATGGAGTTGCTGGCGGCCGTCGGTGACATAAACAATTTCATCCGGCTGCCAGGTCTCCATCCGATAAGCCAGCGTCGCGAGATCGGTGGTCGTGTAGTTGAAACCGCCGTCGCTTTTCTGAATGAGCGCGGGCTGTTCCTTGAGTTGGGGAACGTCGTCGAAAAAGACCGCGATAGCGCCTTCACTCTCTCTCGCCAGGCCAGTGTCGCGTAGTTGCTGGACGATGTCTTTCAGGCGCGGATTATAAAAACTTTCGCCGAGCGTGTGATCAAACTTCACACCGAGCCGGCCGTAGAGGGTGTCGAACTGGTGTTGTGAAAGAGCAATCATCTGGCGCCAGATGCGGAGGTTTTCTTCATCGCCGTTCTGGAGTTTTACCAACTCGTTGCGCGCCTGCTCCAACAAGGCAGGCGATTCTTTGCGCGTGGCGCTGACGTGTTTGTAGAGGCGTTCCAACTCGGCGAGCGGGTCGGCTTTTAGTGCCGCCGCATCGAGAAATTGCTTCCATCCGACGAGTAACATGCCGAATTGCGTTCCCCAATCGCCGATGTGGTTGTCGGTGATGACGTGGTGGCCGAGGAGGCGCAGTGTGCGCGCCAGACAATCACCCAGAATGGTCGAACGAATGTGACCGACATGCATCGGCTTGGCGACGTTCGGCGAGCTGAAATCGACGACGAAAGTGCGCGGCTTTGCGCTGCTGGAAAAAAAGAGGTGTTCGCCCCGTGCCGCCGCTTGCAATGTTAGAACCAGCGCGGCGGTTTTCAGGTGAAAATTAAGGAAGCCAGCGCCGGCGATTTCAACCTTTTCGCACCACTCCGTCACATCGAGTTTAGCGAGCACGTCCGTGGCAAGCTGGCGGGGGTTCAGCTTGCGTTCCTTGGCGAGCGACATCAACGCATTGGTCTGGTAATCGCCGAACTTGGGGTCGGGACAGGGCCGCACCAGCAGTGAGTCCGGGTTCGCGTCGGGAAAGACCGCCTTTACCGCTTGTTGCAACCGCTGTTCGAGAGTTTGGTGAGGTAACACAGAAAAAGGTTTTGTGCTGAAGCGTTCTCGTTTTTCAGCCGAGGCAAAACCGGCCGGACCTATTTTTTACCGTGTTCTTTGATGATGCCGAGCATGGTTTCGGCATCCGGTGCTTCTTCGAGGGCCTGGCGAAATTCTTTTTTGTGAAGCAGCTTGGCAATGTTGGCGAGCGTGTGAAGATGTTTTTGGAACTGGCCCTGGGGCACGAGAAACAGCATGACGAGGCTTACCGGTTGATTGTCCAGCGCGTCGAAGTTGACTCCCTTCTTTGAGCGCCCAAACGCTCCGACCACTTCTTGAATCAAATCCGTGGAGGCGTGCGGGATGCCGATGCCAAACCCGATGCCGGTGCTCATCGAAGATTCACGCTTTTTGACCACGGCGGAAATGGCCTCGAGGTGTTCGGCCTGGATTTTGCCGGTGGCGACCAGGATGGCGATCAGTTCATCAATCGCTTCCCAGCGGTTTGTCGCCCGCAAATCCGTAACGATTTGCTCTTTGCTTAGAATATCTCCGAGGTCCATAGCGTAAAATCGCCCGGTCATTTCGCCTTAACCAAGCCGGCATTACAAGAGCGAATTGCGGGACTGATTTCAGTCGAAGTCATCGCGACCAAATCGTGCCGCTCAGAACAGACGCCCGAACCGAAGCAAAACATCGCCTGTGCACTTCAGCCACCAACCCAGCGCGGTCAGCAAATCGACGTGGTCGGCCAACAATGGCACGCCGATCAACAAAACCCCGACGTTGCCGAGAAAAATGATGACGGCCGAAAATAAATATCCCTGTTGCGTGATGTCGGACTGTTTGGTTTTCAAGATGTGCCAGGTCAGCGTGACATGGAAGGCGTAGGCTGCACCCACCAGCAAATGAAACCACGGTAGATAGTTATTCCAATTCCAGAGCAAATCGCCAACGACAAAGAGCAGCACGACCAGCACGACATAAACGGGAAAGAAATAGGGCGCCAGCGCGATGACAAAATTACCCTTGGAGATCACCACATGACCGCCGCTGGAGGAAGCCTTGAATTTTTTGACGCTGCCGCCGAATGCCCAGGTCCACAACGCATGAGTCAGTTCATGCCCGAAGACGTAAATCCACATTGGTTTGGGCAGCAATGAGTAAATGACCAACCAACAGGCGGCCCCGGCCAGGGATGCAACCCAGATCGTTGTAGCATCGCCGCTTTTCTGCACGACCATCCACAAAGCCTCGGCGGTACCGACACAAACCGGCAGCAATAGAACGGCGATGATGGTTTTGCTCCACCTGGGCACGGCCGAAGAATTCAGAATCCAGGATTCAGAATCCAGAAGAAAGCGATGCCGGAGCGGTCAGAAAGCGTTTTCGAAAAGGCGGCCCGCATTCAAGCCAATGCGCTGAACTTTGGACTTTAAACTTTGGACTTTGAACTTAATCTTTGCGCCATGACCGAAAGCGAAATCCTGGAAATTTTCCGCGGGAGCGGCGCGTTGTTGGAAGGCCATTTCGTCCTCCGCAGCGGATTGCACAGCCGACAGTTCTTCCAATGCGCTCTCGCATTGCAACAGATGCCGGTCGTGGAAAAGTTGGGAGCTGCGGTGGCGGACAAAGTCCGTTCACTCGGAGCGACCACCGTCATTTCGCCGGCTTTGGGAGGGTTGGTTCTTGGCCAGGAAGTGGCGCGGCAATTGCGGAGTCGATTCGTCTTCGCGGAGAAGGAGGAGGGCAAACTGGTTCTCCGCCGAGGCTTCAAAATTTCAGAAGGCGAAAAAATGCTGGTGGTCGAAGACGTGGTCACCAAGGGCGGGCGCGTTCAGGAAACCATCGACATTGTACGCGCCAGTCGAGGCCAGGTCGTCGGCGTGGCGGTGGCTGTGGATCGTTCCGGCGGTTGCGTCACTTTTGGCGTCCCAATGTTCAGCTTGATTTCTCTTGTGGTTGAAACCTTTGAACCAACGCGGTTACCTCCGGATTTGTCCGATATCCCGGTGGTCAAGCCGGGCAGCAAGTGAGTGTCTCTGGCGACCGCCTTCCATCTTGCTCATGTGCCACGATTCAGGTTCGGCAACACACTCGAGCGACACAAAGGCGCGTCTGGCACAAGTTTCAGAGCGTCACATCAGAAGGTAACTTCTGTAACCACCTGTAATTCAGGGTTCCAACCGGACATTCAGCCCATGGCATTTCCATTGCTGGTTAGATTCGATAATTAATAGGAACTTTTATGGCTAAGGTACTGGGCATTGATCTGGGAACAACCAACTCCTGCATGGCAGTGATGGAGGGCGGCGAACCCACTGTGTTGGAGAATTCAGAGGGCAAACGAACGACGCCATCAGTGGTTGCGTTCAGCAAGACGGGCGAGCGACTGGTTGGCGACGCGGCCAAGCGGCAGGGGGTCACCAATTCCCGCAATACGATTTATTCCATCAAGCGCTTCATGGGCCGCAAGTTCGACGAAGTGAAGGAGGAAATTAAACGTGTCCCCTACAAAGTCGTCAAGGCGGCCAACGGCGATGTCGCTGTGGAAGTCGAAGTGGATGGCAAGCCCCAGCAATTCAGCCCCCCCGAAATCTCCGCGATGATTCTGGCCAAGCTCAAGGCTGATGCCGAAGTGCGATTGGGCGAGAAAATTACTCAAGCAGTCATTACCACCCCGGCGTATTTCAATGATTCTCAACGCCAAGCTACCAAAGACGCCGGGCGCATCGCCGGTTTGGAAGTGCTGCGCATCATCAACGAACCCACGGCCGCGTCCCTGGCTTACGGTTTGGACAAGAAGAAAGATGAAAAAATCGCGGTGTACGATTTGGGAGGTGGAACCTTTGATATTTCGGTTCTCGAAATCGGTGATGGCGTCTTTGAAGTGAAAGCCACCAACGGCGACACGCATTTGGGCGGCGATGACTGGGACAACCGGATTATTGATTGGATTCTTGATGAGTTCAAACGGGAGCACGCCATGGACCTGCGCAAGCAACCGGACGCTTTACAGCGAATCAAAGAGGAATCGGAAAAGGCCAAGATCGCGTTGTCCAATTCGCAGCAATACGAAATCAATCTCCCCTTCATCACTGCCGATGCCAGCGGTCCGAAGCACATTAGCTTGAAGCTGACGCGGGCCAAATTGGAACAACTGTGCGATGAGTTATTCGAGCGCACCATTACGCCAGTCAAGAATTGTTTGAAGGATGCCGACATTGCGGCCGACAAGATTGACGAGTTGGTGCTCGTCGGTGGCATGACGCGCATGCCGAAAGTTGTGGAAACCGCTCACTCGCTTGTCAACAAACCGCCGCATCAAGGCGTCAATCCGGACGAAGTCGTGGCGGTCGGCGCTGCCATTCAAGGCGGCGTCCTCAAGGGCGAAGTAAAGGACGTGCTCCTGCTTGATGTCACTCCGCTTTCGCTCGGCATCGAAACACTGGGCGGCGTGTTTACGAAACTGATTGAGCGCAACACGACCATTCCCACGCGCAAATCGGAAATTTTCTCGACTGCATCGGATAATCAACCCGGCGTGGAAATCCACGTGTTACAGGGCGAACGGCAATTGGCCCGCGACAACAAGCCCATCGGTAAGTTTCATCTGACGGACATTCCTCCCGCGCCCCGCGGCATGCCGCAGATTGAAGTGACTTTTGACATCGACGCCAACGGCATCCTGCACGTCAGCGCCAAGGACCTCGGCACCGGCAAGGAACAAAAGATCACCATCACCGCCAGCAGCGGCCTTTCGAAGGACGAAATCGAGAAAATGCGCAAGGACGCCGAATCGCACGCTGAGGAAGACAAGCAGCAGCGGGAGCAAATCGAGGCGCGCAACGAGGCGGACAACGCCGTTTATCGCTCCGAGAAAATGTTGAAAGATAACGCGGACAAAATTTCGGCGGACGACAAAACGAAAATTGAAAGTGCCGTTACCGAAGTCAAGGAAGCGCTCAAGGGGACCGACGTTTCGGCCGTCAAAGCCGCCAGTGAAAAACTGAACGAAGCCTGGCAGGCTGTTTCAGCCGAGCTTTACAAAGCCGCCACCGAAAAAGCGAAGGCGGACAAAACTGCCTCCGGCGAGGCGCACGCCGCCGAGCCAGAGGAAAAAGAAGCTGCCGGCCAGGGTGAGGGACCGATTATCGACGCCGAGGTTGTGGGCGAGGAAAAGAAAAAGTAAACCAAAAACGATGGCCAGTGACGCCCCTCCGACGGGCAACGACGGCCGAAATGAAATGAAATGATTTTCCCTCCGCTCGGGCGGCGGGAGTTGATTCAACAGTCAAAACAAACACCAAAAAGGAAAAACAGACTATGTCATTAAACGTTAAACCGCTCGGCGACCGCGTTCTCGTGGAACCCGTCGAGGAAAAGGAAGTTAAAAAAGGGGGGATAATTATCCCGGATTCCGCCAAGGAAAAACCGATGGAAAGTGTGATCGTTGCCCTCGGTACCGGCAAGACTGACGACAACGGGAAAAAAGTTCCGTTCGAAGTCAAGAAGGGCGATCGCGTGCTCGTCAGCAAATACGGCGGCACGGAAATCAAGCTCAACGGCACCGAATACAAAATTTTGAACTCCGATGACATTCTAGCGGTCATTGGTTAACCCATCAAACACAACCGAAACAAAGGAAAAATATTATGGCAGCAAAACAATTGATCTTTGACGAAAATGCTCGTCAGACGCTCCTGAAGGGCGTGCAAAAATTGGCCCGGGCCGTCACCGCGACGCTTGGCCCCAAAGGCCGCAACGTCGTCCTCGACAAGAAATTCGGCTCCCCCACGGTCACCAAAGACGGTGTGACCGTGGCCAAAGAAATCGAACTGGAAGACCCCTATGAAAACATGGGCGCGCAAATGGTGCGCGAAGTCGCCAGCAAGACCAGCGACAGCGCTGGCGACGGGACTACCACCGCCACCGTGTTAGCCGAAGCGATTTTCCGCGAAGGCTTGAAGCACGTCACCTCGGGTGCCAACCCCATCGGCATCCAACGGGGCATTCAGAAAGCCGTCGATGCCGCCGTTGAGCATCTCACCAAGATCGCCAAAAAGGTCAAGGACAAGGAAGAGATCAAGCAAGTCGCCACCGTTTCCGCCAACTGGGACACCACCATCGGCGAAATCATCGCCGACGCGATGGACAAAGTGGGCAAAGACGGCACCATCACGGTTGAAGAAGCCAAGTCGATTGAGACCACCCTCGAAGTCGTCGAAGGGATGCAGTTTGACAAGGGCTATCTCTCTCCGTACTTCGTGACCAACGCCGAGAGCATGGAAGCCAAGATCGAAGACGCTTACATCCTCAACTACGAAAAGAAAATCACCAGCTTGAAGGACCTGCTACCGCTGCTCGAAAAAGTGGCCAAGGTCGGCAAGCCGCTTTTGATCATCGCTGAGGATGTCGAAGGTGAAGCCCTCGCCACGCTTGTCGTCAACAAGCTGCGCGGCACCATCAACGTCTGCGCCGTCAAGGCCCCCGGCTTTGGTGATCGTCGCAAAGCCATGATGGAAGACATTGCCATCCTTACCGGCGGCAAATGCATCACCGAAGACCTTGGCATTAAACTCGAATCCATTGGCTTGGAAGATCTTGGTCGCGCCAAATCCATCGTGGTGGACAAGGAAAACACCACCATCGTGGAAGGCTACGGCAAGTCCTCCGAGATCCAGGGTCGCGTTAACCAAATCCGCCGTCAGATCGAGGAAACCACCTCGGATTACGACCGCGAGAAATTACAGGAACGCCTGGCGAAACTCGCCGGCGGTGTGGCCGTCATCAATGTCGGCGCAGCGACTGAAACCGAAATGAAGGAAAAGAAGGCCCGCGTCGAAGACGCGTTGCACGCAACCCGTGCCGCAGTTGAAGAAGGCATCGTTCCTGGCGGTGGGGTGGCGTTGCTCCGTTGTCTCCCGGCGATCGAAGCCATCAACCTCAAAGATGAGGATGAAGCAATTGGCGTCGAGATCGTCAAGCGTGCCGTCGAATACCCAACCCGGTGGTTGGCGATGAACGGCGGCTACGAAGGCTCTGTCGTTGTGCAGGAAGTCAGAAAGCGCAAAGGCAACGAAGGTTTCAACGTCAGTACCGGCGAGTACGAAGACCTTGTCAAGGCCGGTGTGGTTGATCC
>PLJQ01000433.1 GCA_003140275.1 Limisphaerales bacterium | reverse complement strand
GAGGATCCCCGTGAGATTCAAGCGATCCCGGAGATTCGCCACTTTTACGCAGCGTTCCACCAGGCGTGGCCACACTGGCTCTACTTCTGCAACCTCGACACCGAAGCGCTTCGCGTAATGGTGCTATGCTGCCTGCCATCGCTCTCGGTTGTGAAAAGGGACGGCCAGCCGAACGTGGCCGTGGAATACGACCGGCTCGAACTGCTTCACTTCATCGCCAAGGACTTCGGCCCGATGAACGCCATGTGTGAACGGGCGCAGATGATTGAGCGTCTGATCTACGACCGGTCGAAGGCGGTCTTCGGGTATTTCGATTTGCCGTTCGACGCCGAGCCGCCGCCTGGATGATCGCTGCNNAGGAATTGCAATTCGCGCTTCGCCTCGCTCAGAGAAACGTTAGTTCACGCTTCGTTCCAAGACTCACGCCGCGCTCAAAATAATTCGAGGCGCGCAACCAGCGTGCGTCATTTCTTGGCGAACGCTCGTTGCCGCGCGCGGATGCCGGTCGCTCTCGCCGCTAACGCGGCGAGCCTCGCGCCGTCACTGGTTTGCCAACGTCCTCACCCGGCGCTCGGACGCTTGCACTCGCGCGCGCAGAGGACGCCTTCTTTTTGTCGAACGCGCTCATTGCAATCGAAGCCGTCCGGGTTTGCCAACGTGCCACGCGCGCGCGAGTGCCCGGCATGGAACTGCTCGCCGCAAGCGGCTCGACTGGACGACTCACGCTTCGAGTGAGCCTTCAACGGTCAAATTAAGAGGGTTGAAGGGTAAAAGAGAAAAAACTAAAGCCCCCTCACACACCGAAAGCCAATGACGTAGCCGGCGAAGTCCGGGCTGTAGCCGTAGAAGCGATAGGCGCACCGACCATAGTAGGCGCCGTAGAACCAATCACCACCGCGCAAAACACGGTCGCTCAACGGCCCGGTTGGTCCGTGGGGATCGCTGCCTCCCGCATACGGCGTCCCATACCAGTCCCAACACCACTCGAATATATTCCCAGCCATGTCATATAGCCCATACCCGTTCGCCGGAAAGGAGCCCACCGGACTCGTCGCCGGTGTCGTTCCCCCAATACTTCCAATCGCGTTGAAGCCGTTCGGTCCCAAATCGTAGCTTAAGTTTGTGTTTCCGTAGTAGTTGGCCTGGCTTTCGCCGATTAAGTTGCCCCACGGAAACCGTTGCCCGCTCAACCCGCCCCGTGCCGCCTTCTCCCACTCCGCTTCCGTCGGCAACCGGTAGCCGCTCACCGCCCAGTTCGGATAGAGTGTTGTCGCTTCGCCATTCGTATAAACCTGCGTCAAACCCGCATCCGTGTAATACACGGGCGTCAAACCCGCCTGCGCCGACCGCGCATTGCTCCACTTCACCGTGTCGTACCAGTCCACCGTCTGCACCGGATGATTCGCCGCCTTGCCCGCACCCGCATTGACAAAGCTGTAGCCGTGGTTCGTGGCGTATGAATAAACCGACTGCCATTGACTGTAGCTCACCAAGTTCACGTCCATGTAAAACGCCGACACCGTTACGTTGGTGGGGATGGCATCGCTCTCGCCATCCAGAGTGTCCCCCATCGTGAACGCACCCGCCGGAATGAGCACCATGCCGGCGGGGACGGCTGACAATCGGAAGAACCTTGCAGGGGAAGTGTTGCTGACGGTGACGGCGGTCACTGGGAAGGCATCACTGGCGTACACCCAGTTGGACGAGGCCAGATTGGTCGTGCTTTGCACCACGTAATTCGTAAACGACAACGGCCAAAAAAGAACGCTTTGATTGCCCGCCGGCGCAATACCCAAAGTCGGTTGCGCCAGAGCCGGATGAACGCTGGCAGTCAATGCCAGCACGAGGAAAAGCGAATGTAGTTTGGTTTTCATGGTTGCTTTGGCCGCAGTTCCCCGCGTTGAGACCGGTGTCACCAGGATTGGAGGTTCACGGCCAACGAACCAGAAATGGTGGTGACGAAAGAACGCTACACTCGACGCGACAAAAAGCAAGAAGATAGCGGAGGATAGTGCATTCGGCGCGCCCGGAGGTCGCGCCCCACCTCGGCTGTCGAAGGTAGGGCGCGTCTCTCCGAGCGCGCCGTGATCGTTCCGATCATGTGGGGAAATAGTATCAGCCAGAAGGGAAGCCCAAATGAGCGAAGGCTAAAGGGGAAGTCCACCTTGGACCTCAGGACTTTTTTCCGCTGCGCTCCCCTCTGCACGTCACGTTCTGTCGCCCTCACAAGTCCGCTTTCACAGGGGCGTCTCGCGGTTTCCCTCTGAAGATCACTCCCACGGACGAGCCCTGTTGCGCGGCCTTTTTCTGTGCAGGGCGACAGACCGAAGACGAACAGCAGAGCACAAAAAAAAGACCATGAAAACCAAAACACAAAACCGCAAGACAAGGCTCAAGAACCGATCCGAACAGTTGAGCACAGACAACAAGGCAACCGCACAGACGGAGCAGAAAGACAATCGCACTGCGAAGGACAGCTTGCCCCCGATTGACCACCAGCAGCGGACAAAAAACCGCACGTTACCGACCCCAACAGTTTTGAACCAACTTTTGAACACCTTGCCCGACGTTTATGGACTCGCGGAGGTTGTTGGTAGGAGGCCGGACTCCGGCTGGGTTTGGGTGCAGTTCAAGGAGACACCCGCCGCCGGGATTCGGCAGCAATTGGCACAGCTTGGTTTCCATTGGAACAACCAGCGGCAGACGTGGCAGCACCCGTGCGGACAGTTCCGCCTGAGCAGCACCAACGACCCGCACGAAAGGTATTCCAGTTATTTCCCCGCAGACACCCGGCCAGCCTGATACCCGAGGATTTTATGAATACCGACACCTACGCCGCCAAGTATGTCCCCATCGGGTATCGCACACTAAGCCCCGACGAGTTGACCGCCCGCCGCACGGCCCAGGACTTGAAAACCGCCAGCGCGGAAGCGATACAGATCGCCGCCCCCGTCATGGCCGCACTTATTGACGGCCCTTGCTGGCTGGTGCCAGTTCCCGCAAGCAACGGCAGCCTCACGGCCAACCTTGCACTGGCCCGCGCCATCGCCGAGCTTGTGCCCGGCGCTCACGTCAAGTGCGCCATTGGCCGTGCCATGGAATGGCGGATCGGTCAAGGATGGGGACCAGGACGGATTTGTCGCTGCTGTTACACTGGCAACGCCGACGAAAAGCAAAAGGCAAACGATAATATGCGATTATGTGGGACTGACCCGTTTACGTTTACGGGGATGCTAGGGCGTGATTTGCAAGCGGTAGAACTGCTGGGTCACGGTACTGCTGACCAGGTTGCTTAACAAAAGCGGGCCGCCGATGGCGTTGCTGACGACTCCGCCGGGGACGTTGGACCAAACGGCCGCGGGCAGCGCGTCGGCGGATTGCAGTTGGTAGGTTTCGCCCGCAACGCTGGAGAAGCTGAAAACGAAATTGTTGCTCGCGCCGGAATTGCCGCTCGCGCCGGAATTGCCGCTCGCGGTGATATTGGGTTCATTGGGATTCTGGGGCACGGGATAGGCCAGTTTATAAACCACGCCGAGCCCGTTGGTCCCGCCCTGATAGGTCGTGCCGTAATAGTTGCCGTCGTAGCCCTCCACAAGTGCGTTTTCCGGATAAGTGCCGTCACCGGCAAAGGCCTCAAAAGCATGCACGTAAATCAGGCCACCCGCCGGGCCGATTTTGAACAAGGCGCCGGCGCCGTTGGTCCCGCCCAGAAAGGTGTTTCCGTACAAATACGAATCGCTGCCTTGAAGCAAACCGGACCTGGGGTTCAGGCCGTCATAAGCGGGGCCACCGAAATGATACAGGTTGGTCAGCACGCCCGCGGAGGTGATCCGGAAGACCGTGCCATAGCCGTTGGAGCCACCTGCGTAAGTCGTGCCGAAATAATCACCGGTATAACCCTGGATGATCCCGCCAATCGGAGTCTGGCCGTCGGTGGAGGTGGCGCCAAATTGATGCAACGGGGTGAACGCGCCGCCTGAGTTGACCTTGTACACGGTACCGACGCCGTTGCTTCCGCCGGTCTCAGTCGTCCCGTAGAAATAGCCGTCACTACCCTGAAAAACCCCGGCGTATGGGCTGTTTCCATCGAGGCCGTTGGTAAACGAATGGATCACGGTCAGGTTGCCTGCCGAATCCATCTGGAACACGGTGCCGTAACCTGGCATTCCACCGGCACTGGTGGTGCCGTAGAAAAGGCCGTCGGTGCCCTGGACCAGCGGCGAAAAAGGCCAACGGCCGTCATGGGTCGCGGCGGGCTGAAAGATGTGAATGTTTGTCAGCACACCCGCCGGGGTCATCTTGAACACCGTGCCGTAGGAATTGGTCCCGCCTTCGTAGGTGGTGCCGTAGAAATTGCCGTCGCTNNCCGTCGCTGCCCTGCACCAGCCCCGCCTCCGGAAACTCACCGTCGTTGGCCGCGCTGCCCTTGAATTGATACAGGACGGTCAGCGATCCACCGGAGGTGATCTTGAACACGGTGCCGACGTTGCTGACTCCGCCGTATTCGGTGGTGCCGTAGAAATCGCCGTNNAAGCCGGCATCCAACCGAGACTGGCCAACAGAATGGGCATCAGAAACATCCGGAATGGACGAGTATGCATAATGCCTTTCTTTTTGCAGCGATTCCGTTTCGTCGGCTGAACTTTGCGTTGGCTGAATCACGCTCGCCCAACCGCCCGGGAGGGCACCCGGGAAGGATGAGTAAGGATGACGGGTGTATTCTTATAGTGTCGAATGATTATGTCAAGCGAAGATTAACATTCTCAATCGCTGACTGGCCGGAACCTCGCTGATTCGTATGCCGTTGAGGGACCGCGCCGCGGCAGAGGTACCGTCTCAGTCGCATACGAAGCAACGTCTCTGTCAACTGAAGTCTAATCTGCTCCGTCAGCCGGAGACGCGCAAAGTTCTCTCCGAAAGGGCGCTCGCTCACTCTCGTCGTTAATCANNTAATCAAACCCCTCTCAATTTCCTCTGGGAAATTGACCGGGACTTCGTCGCCACAAACCGCCTGCTGCGCTTGACATCAAAGAAACCGCGGCCCAATTTAGAAACCGTCACAGGAACCAGGCCACAACTCGCGGAAGCCATGCTGAAACCGGCAACCATCGTTGCTGGTGAGAGGCAGGTTGCTGCCATGCGCGGGCTCATGAGCGGAGACGCTACGTTTTTGGCTCTTAAGCAGTCTGTTCAGAAATTGAGCCGTTCTGCCCCGGAAGGCCACGATGTTCTCATTCACGCATTCGACGTCAGCGTCACAAACGTCAGATATGTCGAGCCACACACTTTTGTTTTCGAGGGATTCAACAGTGAAGGCCACACCACCGTCGCGATGTGCCATTATAGCCAGTTGGTTGCCCACGTTATCTATGTCCCGAAGAGAGGGTCTTCCAGAATCATTACAGGATTCAACAATGCACCCTCCTAACAGCGGTCGCGCGCGCCGCCGCAGCGCTTTGCAGTCGGATGATTTGTTTGACTTCACACAGAGTGATGGCAGTCAACTGCCGTCCCCCGGCGGCGGCCATTGGGCTTGGTCGAGGAGGCGTTGCGGCTGGCCTTGCGGTGAAGGAAAAAGGAGTGGATAATGCCTTTATCATGAAAACAAGAACCACAATTGCGCTTTTCATAGCGTTAGTTTCAACACTCGCGCAGGGCGAGACGTTCATCGGCCCAACCACGGCAACCAATCGGCTGCTCGTGCCGAGCAACTCGGCCATCGTGATCACCGCGACATTTGGAGATTTCACCAATAGTACGCAGGTGGCGTTAGGTGAGGGGGGTGCTCCCTTTCCGCAGAATTATTTCGCCCCGCTGGAAAATGGAAATGCGTACGCGCTGGCCGGCCCGGCTGAACTCATCTTTTCCAATGCCGTGCTCATCAGCTATTACCAGGTGACGAACTCGGCCATCTTCACCCAGTCTATCGCGAACGACCCGGTCGGGATTTCGATTGCCTCCAACAAGACGATGCGGCTCTTCGGCGTGACGGCATCCGTGAATGCGAGTTTCTCACGTCCAGGGAGCAGTTTTGTCTCCTTCACTTTGGAACCGAACCGGCCGGCGGAATTCACTGGGCCAGGAACCTTGATGCTCAGCAGCGGCGTGTTGCCTCCCTATCTCAAGTTCATCTCATATTTCATTGCGGAGGATGGTTTTGCGCTGCCCAACCAGCGGGTCATCGCCGGGCCAAGCGGCAGCTATGCCATCACGGTGGAGAAATCATTTGACCTGAAGGCATGGTCCCCGGTCATTTTGGAAAACACTTCGGACGCAACTAAAGCATTCTATCGCCTGCGAATACAGCGCTAGCGAGGGGAATCAATCCTTGGCTGCGACACCGCTTAATGTGTTGCAGCAGACGCGCGCTGTCGGCGGCGGTCGCTGAGCATGGGAGTTAATCACAAACCCCTTAACTTCCGGTGCGCCACCGCCCGCGACTTCGTCGCCACCAGAGTCCGCAGCGCTCCGAATCTGACTTGCCTTGAATCGTTCAGCGGCTAACGCTGGCTGGGTGCAGCCAACGCGCAAACTCGAAACCCTCGACGACCTGCTCGCGCAGACCGAGCACTACGCGAATTACTGTATGCGTGGAACGGGTCGGGTTACAGCGGCGCTATTTCTCATCGGCCCGGATGGCCCGGTCATGCTCGTACCAGAGAGCCTCGCGGACACAGACGCCAAAGATGACTTTGCCACAACGGCGCAACTGATGTGCATCGCCCACGCCGCCACCGCTTGCGTCCTGGCGTTGGAAGCCTGGGCGACGTTTGCCAAACCCGGAGAGAAGTTTGACGAAACCGAGGCACCGTCCGAAGCGTTTGACCGGCGCGAATTCGTCATTCTCATGGGCGAGTCACACAACGGGCGCAAACAAAAGTATCTGCCCATCATCCGCAGTAGTAATGGAAAGTTCTTTGGCTTCGGCGAAGCCGAAGACCCCGGCACCGACGAGATCAAAGGCCGCTTCGCGCAA
>PLJQ01000514.1 GCA_003140275.1 Limisphaerales bacterium | reverse complement strand
ATTTAGATGCGTCTGCCCTGACTTTTACCAGATTTCCGAGCGAAACGGAGGGTGGCACATGTTAACCTCGACCCAAATTAAATTTTTATGAATCACCATCAAAAATTTTCTGGGTTCGACAATGAGTCTTCGTTCAAGGAGGCGCAATCGCGGATGCCGCTCAAAAGGGTGATCGAACACTATGGCCAGGCCCCGCAACATGGCCACTGGAAAAAATTCACCTGCCCGTTTTGCAAAAAGAAAAACAAGGCTGGCGTGTTCGAGACCGGCGGCGTGGAAATGTTCAAGTGTCAGTCCACCAAATGTCCGACCACGGCCAAGGCGATGCCAGCGGTGCAATACATCGCCCACGTGTCCGGCCTTTCGAACCGCGATGCCTTCATCGAATATTTGAAAATGGCAGGCGTTTGGAAGGAACGTGCGACGTTGAAATCGCCGGTCAAAGCGCCGCCGATCAGCGAGACGCCGACCGGAGCGGGTGGGTCGCCCGCGCTTCCCACGGAAGTTGCCGAAAAAAAGGGCGTTGAAGAAGCGGAGTCGCATTTAGAAAAAACAGCGGAGGTGGGGACCGTAGGTGCAGGCGTGGGCTTGGGAGCGAATATAATATCACCGGAATTCCCAAAGAATAAAATCGGAAAACCCGCCGGTGAAGAATTCATTCCCGGCCAGGCGGCACTCGAAGCGTTTTACGAAAGATTGACGCTCTCACCGGATGATCAGCGCGAAATTTTTGAGAAGCGCGGCCTGGCGACGTCCACACAAGTTGCGCTCGGTTACCGGTCGAATCTGCGAAGCAACAAGGAAATCCTGCTGGCCTTGCGCGAGACGCATCCGCTCGAGGAATTGCGAGCCGCTGGTTTGTGGTTGCCGCCGGACAAGCAACGGAAAAAAGACCTCCGCCCAAATTCCCAATTTTGCGGTGCAGGAAGGATTAGAAAATTGAAGCACGGCGAAAAGCCAGGCCACGAACAGTGGCGCGATGAGGACGGAAACCTGTGGGGCTGGTGCGAGCCAGTGTTGATCCCCTATTGCGACGAAACCGGACGGCTTATTGGGTTGCGACCGCACAAAGGGATGTCGCCGCGGGAAACGTTGGCGGGCGAGCCGAGGATTTATGTGCCTCGAAGAATTGAACTCCTCTTCCCGGCACTCTCCCCGCCAGACGGGGAGCGAATGTCGGCGCGTCAGCCGGAGAATTTTCCGACGGTCGTAATCACCGAGGGGGAATTCAAGGCGGCGGCGCTTTGGCAAGTGGTGGGCGCCGGACGGGATGACGGCGGCAAGGCCGTGGGGGTCGTCGCCTTGCCGGGGATCACATTTGGAAAACATTTTGCGGTACGCATGGAACTTGAGGCGTGGCTGCGACGCGTGGAATGCCGGTGCGTGAAGGTGGCCTTCGATCACGAGCAAAAACCGCCCGAGGCGAAAGGACGGTTTGATTCGATCCGGTGGGCGCGGTATCTGGCGACGGACCTGCACCGCAAGCTGCATATCCGGGCCGAGGTATGCGTGCTGCCAATCGAATGGGCGGACGCGAACGCGAAGTCGGACTGGGATGGGGCGCTGGCGAAAATCGTGAAGGAGGCGGCGTGATGAGCGGAAACCTCTACTTATTTTTATGCACGATAGCTTCCGAAATCCAAATTTCCTTGCCGCCAGCGACGCAGTTGTGCCGCAAGTCGTCCGGCCCGTCGCGCGGGCGATCAAAATGAGATTGAAACGATGAAAACTGACAACATCATGCCTTACGAACTTTCAAAGCAGACTGCTGGCAAAGCGCAAGCTGCCTTTGAAGAGGCTTTGCTAAACGCGCAACTGCCTTATGAGCTCTATCAGCTTGCGCTCTTCTCCGCCGCGGACGAACTCACGATCTCGCGCGAGGTCGAGCGGATGCTTTACGATCCGCTACTGCCCAACGCTGGGGATCGGGAAAGGTTGTGGGTGAAACGCTTCAACGCGCTGGCGCAGGAAAAAGACTGGGCCTACCACGACCGCGCGTTGCGGATGGCAGCGGCCTGGCAAAAAATGTTGCCGGACGATCCCCGGAACTGCGGCGCGTATTACATTCGTCATCCGCTGCCGGGCAACGCGCTGACGTTCAACGAAGCCGGCGAGAAGGTGAATGAGCGGCGCTGGGTGTTCTCGCTGATTTCGGCGGCGAAGACTGCGAAGCTCTGGGAGCGGGTCTGGTTCTGGCAGATGGTACTGGACGGTCCGCCGGAGAAAGTTTCCGACTTCCAGATGGTGGCGCAGTTCGCCCTGCGCCGGTGGGACGGCACGGTGAGCCGGCTGGTGCGGTTGCGCAACCGGATCGGCGAAGAATCAAAAGTGCTCAAGATCGACGCCGAGCAACTGCACGCGCCGAAACAATTCCGTCATTGGTGCCTGAGCATGGGCGGGTTCGACTGGGGCGGCAACGAGAAGGCGCTGGAGAAACTGCACAAGGACATCATGCACGCGCTGGGGTATCGCACGGCGCATGAGGTCGATTCGTGCGGCTGGCATCCCACGGGGGGTAAAACGGCGGCCGGCGACGAGCAGGGCCTCTGGTTTTTTGACGAGTGCGCCTACGCGGACGGGCAGGCGATCTTCGCGGACCGTGACGGGATCTACTGGCANNGAACGGGGCCGGGAATCGGAATATCTGCAACTCCGGCCGAAGATGCAGCCACTGGTGCCCGTCGAGGAATTGATCCATCCGGTTGTCGAGAGTCGAGAGGCGAAGGTCGAAAGTCCAGACCCGAAAGTCGAAAAAGTCGAACTGACGGCCGCCGACCGGCTGCGGTGGTTTTTCCGGGAGGTCTGCTCGCGGTTCTATGATACCCTGGGGGGGTATGAAGGTTACGTGGGGTTGGGCGCGATGTTCGCGTATGCGGCCGGACCGGAGCTGTTCGCGGCGTACGGATTTTTCCCGGGCCTGTTTGTCCACGGCCAGATGGGCAGCGGCAAGACGAAGGTCGGCGAATGGAACATGGCTTGTTGGGGATTCAGCCTGATTTCCGGCATCGGGATCATCAAGGCGACGCCGGTCGGCCTGCTGCAGGAATTGCAAAACTATTCCTGCCTGCCGGTCTGGGGCGACGAGTTCAAGCAGCTCGAGGTGGGACCAGAAAAGCTGGCGATCATCAGTGACGCCTACAACCGGCAGCCGCCGGCCAAATGGTCGGTGACCGGTGTGCAGCGGAAGATCAAGACGATGTTCATGATCTCCGGCGAATCCACATCGAGCGTGGCGGCGGTGCGCAGCCGTTATACGCACATCCAGGTTTCGGAGCAGCGCCGGCTGGTGAACCAACTGCAATGGTTCACGGAACAGAAGTCGAATTTGTTTCTCTTCGGGCGCGTGCTGATGGAGCGGCGGCCCAAGTTTGTGAAGCACGTGCGTTTCTTTCTGGAGCAATGGCTGAAAAATCCCGGTACCAAAAAGCTGAACGAACGCGAGAAGATGGGACATGGCATCCATTGGGCCTCCTGGATGGCGATGATGGCGCTGCTCGAGAGTCATTCGCCGGACGAAATCGCCGCATTCAAATCATTCATGCTGGACCACGCCGCACGCGCCGCGTCGGACGTTACCAGTGAAACCAACATCAACATTTTTTGGATGGACCTCATTACCGCCTGGAAAGCCGGCGAGATCAACGTCGACTGTTTCCTCGTCGATAGCAAGTACCAGGAATTCGATCCTGGCGGTCAGCGTGCGGGTATCGGAAACGTGGCTCAACGTTGGACTTCCTACCGCTTATACATGGACCCGGAGCCAACGATGGCGCAATTGAAAATCTACATGTCCAAGCAAAGAGGGTCAGTAACGTTGAAACGAAATGATCTGCGCGATCAACTCAGTAAAAATCCGTACTGGATGGAGGGTACAATCACCAAACGGTTTCGGCGCGGTGGCACTGGCGGCACGACCGCCTGGGGCATCCTGGCGGACAAACATCCGCTCGGCTTCCAAGAGGGTGTGACCGATGAACAATTCCAAGCGTACTTGAAGGACCGCGAATCAGCTGACCCTCGCCAGGGGCCGCTCTACACCCTCATACAAGAAGTGGACCTGGCGAGAAAGAAACGCAAAACGGAGGACGCACCATGAAAAAACCACTCAGTCTCCCGGATTTCACCAACTTTAAACTTTCCAACGAATAAGATGTCCGAGGACAAACAACTTTGCAGCATCCGGCTGGAGGATGTTCTGGAAAAGCGCCGGTTGGATCAGGCGTTGAACGCCAAGGAATTTGCCGTCCTCGCCGGAGTTTCCTATTCAACTGCGCGCGAGTGGTTTCATCTTCCCGACTTTCCTGTGTTTCGCGGGATCATCTTCTGGCAAGACTTTGTCGTGTGGCGCAAAAGTCGGAATACTTGCAACGGACATGGTGGAACAATTTCACAGCCGAATGCTGATAAGGTGGTTTCCAACCTGTCGCCGCGTGCCGAACAAATTCTGCGGGAAGCGTGAAATCAACGGTGACGGAGTGTGGGCGGGAAATAATGTTGAAAGCTAACTTTACTGCACAATTACTGCACTGATTTGTAAGTCGTTGATAATCAATGGAGCGGGTGAAGGGAATCGAACCCTCGTCTCAGCCTTGGGAAGGCCACATTCTACCATTGAACCACACCCGCGCTTGCCCGGCTTTTTGTAGCAAACGGGCCGTTGCCACGCAACTGTCAGTTTGCTTATTTTGCGGTGCTTGACGCCTCCACGGCTTCGACATATCAGTTTAACCACAGTTTGGCTGAAATCCTCACCATCCCAAAATCATGAAGACACCGATCAACCGCCGCGATTTTCTAACGACGGGCGCCAGCGCCCTCGCACTGGCCGCTCTGAGCCCCAGTTTGTTGACGGCTGCTCCTGCCGGCAGGCGTGAAATCAAAAAGGCCATCATGTACGGCACCCTGGGCATCAAGGGTTCAGTGCTGGAAAAGTTCAAGGCCATCAAAGCAGGCGGTTTCGAAGGCGTGGAGCCGACGGGTGACATGAACCAGGACGAAGTGGTCAAGGCGTTGGAAGAAAGCGGCCTTAAAGCGGCCAGCGTTTGCTGTCACTCCCATTGGGGCAAACCGCTCTCCGATCCCAACCCCGCCGTGCGGGAGGAAGGGCTGGCGGGATTGATCCAAACCCTGCGCGCCGCCAAACGTTACGGTGCCAGTTCTGTGCTGCTCGTGCCGGGTGTGGTGAAGGACGGCGTCACCTACGAGGATTGCTGGAAACGCTCCATTGTCGAAATCCGCAAAGCCATTTCCGTGGCTGAGGAAACGGGTGTGAAGATCGCGATCGAAAATGTCTGGAACAACTTCGTCACCAAGCCGGAGCAGGCGGCGGCTTACCTTGATGAAATCGACAGCCCGCACGTCGGCTGGCATTTTGACATCGGCAATGTCATCAAATACAGCCCGCCTGAAACGTGGATTCCGGTCATCGGCAAACGCATCCTCAAACTGCACGTCAAAGAATTCAGCAAGGCCAAAGGCTTCGGCGTGAAATTCTTTGAAGGCGACAACAACTGGCCCGCAATTATGAAAGCGTTGGATGATGTGGGTTACAAAGGTTGGGGCATCTCCGAGCAACCGGGCGATCAGACCAAAGACACTGAGAGTCTTAAAGATTTCTCCGAGCGGATGGACAAGATTTTTGCCAGTTGAAACGGCCAGTTGAAGCTCTTGCAAACCGTGAAGTGATTGCACCGATTTCATTCCCTCCCACGAAACACGCGAATGGACGCGAACCATTTGTCTAAAACATTTTAACGAAAGCAGTTGCGGTGGCTTTAGCACCGATTTTTAGCCGGGGCGCGGCGGGAAGGGATGCAAACCATTCAGAGTTGGAAAATGTTTTGGGATGGTTGCCCCGAGGTAGCCGCGAAATCGTTTGGGGGCAACCGCTGAACTGAATAAGGCAATCTCGTTGGGATTCGGGAATCCCAATTCTTCTGTATAGCATCAAGACGACACGCATCTCTGCCCGCCATGAAATGCTTGGACAGCCTGAACGGGCTGGGTAATTCTTCTGGCATCGGAAAACCCATCGTCCGTATTTTATGAGAGAACTTTTGCTCGGCATCGACAGCGGCACGCAATCGACCAAGGTTCTGGTGGTTGATTCGCGCGACGGCAAAGTGCTGGCCGCCGCCGCGCAGGCTTACGAGTTGATTCCCAATCTGCCGCCGGGCGCGAAAGAGCAACATCCGCACACCTGGCGCGACGCCACCGGCAGCGCGATTCGCTCGGCGATGCGTCAGGCCAAAGCCATCGCTGTCGAGGTAAAGGCCATCGGCGTGAGCGGTCAGCAACACGGATTCGTGCCGCTCGACAAAAATGGCGAAGTCATCCGCCCGGCCAAACTCTGGTGCGACACTTCGACGGTTGCCGAATGCGAAGAAATCACAGCCAAGCTTGGCGGAATAAAAAAAACGATCAAAACAATTGGCAACGCGGTCTTGCCCGGCTACACCGCGCCAAAAATTCTCTGGCTGAAAAAGCATGAGCCGAAAAACTATCGTCAACTCGCCACCGTCCTTTTGCCGCATGATTATTTGAATTTCTGGCTCACCGGCGAGAAGGTGATGGAATACGGCGACGCCAGCGGCACGGCGTTGCTTGACGTGCGCAAGCGCAAATGGTCGAGCGCCGTTCTCGACGCCATTGACCCGGAACTCGCCAGCAAACTACCCTTCCTTATTTCCAGCGATCAACCCGCCGGGCGATTGCAAGCGTCAACCGCGAGACAACTCGATCTGAATCCCGAGGTGCTGGTCAGCGCCGGGGGTGGCGACAACATGATGGGCGCCATCGGCACCGGCAACACGCGCGCCGGTGTCATCACCGCCAGCTTCGGCACCAGCGGGACGATTTACGCCTGTGCCGAGAAACCGGTGGTTGATCCCGACGGGGAAATCGCCGCATTCTGCGATTCGACCAATCGCTGGTTACCGTTGCTATGCACGATGANNGAATGTCACCGTCGCCACCGAGTTGATGCGTAATTACATTGGCTGGACGCACGAAAAGTTTTCGGCGGCCATCGACCGCGTTCCCATTGGCGCCGGCGGGTTGCTGTTATTGCCGTACCTCGAAGGCGAACGCACGCCGAACGTCCCCGATGGCACCGGTGTGTTACTGGGAGTGACTCAACGCACCTGGAGCGCGGAGAACTTCGCGCGGGCAGCGATGGAAGGCGTGACCCTCGGCCTCAATTATGGTTTGCGCCGGCTGGCGGAACTGGGAGTGAAGCCGAAGCAGATTCGTGCCACCGGCGGCGGCGCCCAGTCAAAAACCTGGCGGCAAATCATGGCGGATATTTTCGATGCGGAAGTCGTGACGTTGAAAGTGAGTGAAGGCGCGGCTTACGGCGCGGCGTTGCAGGCCGNNCACTCGGGTGTTGGCGACGCCAGCAAGGCGAAAAAATTTCGATTCAGGAAATCACCGACCAATTCGTACAACTCAATCCAACTGAAACGGCGCACCCAAACGCGAAGAACGTGGCGGCATATCGCGAACTGCAGGCATTGCAGGATGAGCTTTCACGCAGCCTGCGTGGAGTTTTCTCAAAGCATCGCCAATTTGTTTTGCGATGATTCATCCCGGTCGGGAAGTCTTGTCACCGGAATGTCCGAAATGGTGAAAAAGATTCTACCCCAAAGTCTCTTGCTCCTGTTCGCCGCCCGCCTTATTGCGGGGGAAGCGACCAGGATAAGCCACGGCGACCTTTACGAAACGAACTTCACCAGATCGTTCACCCACCTCGACATTTCTCCGGTGTCCGCTAGGCTTTCTTCGTGAGCTTTGTCGCTGAACTTAACGCCCTTCCCGTTGATGATCTTGTGCGCCGTTCGGTGGCGGCGAATACCACGGCAGTACGCGAAACTTTGGCCAAGATAAAACCATCGCTCACGGATTTCGCGCAGTTGATATCGCCCGCCGCGGGCGAATTACTCGAGCAGATGGGACGCCGCTCACAGACGCTCACGCAACAGCGCTTCGGCAAAGTCATCCGGCTGTTCGCGCCGCTNNGACAATCCCATCCTGCGCGTCACCCTCACAGTGAACGAAGTGAAGCGCGAAGCGGCGGCGCTCGCCGGGCAAGGCTTTCGCAACATCCTGCTCGTCGCGGGCGAGCATCCAAAATTCGTTTCGAACAATTATCTGCGCGATTGCGTCGCCGCATTGCACGAGGAAATCCCCAGTGTGTCGCTCGAAGTCGGGCCAATGGAGTCGGAAGAATACGCGCCGCTCGTTGCGGCCGGCGCGGATGGCCTCGTGGTTTATCAGGAAACTTACGACCGCGAAATTTACGACGACATGCACATCGCTGGCCCGAAGAAGAATTTCGACTGGCGGCTCGAAACACCCGAGCGCGCCTACGCGGCGGGCTTCCGGCGGCTCGGCATCGGCGCGCTCTACGGACTGGCGGACTGGCGATACGAGGCGTTGTGTGTGGCGGCGCACGCGGATTATCTCCTGCGTAACTGTTGGAAGACACAACTGACAATTTCGTTGCCGCGCTTGCGTCCGAGCGCGGGCGAATTCAAGCCGCTGACGCACATCAGTGACCGCGAACTGGTGCAACTTGTTTGCGCATTTCGCCTGATGTTCCCGGATATCGGCCTCGTGCTCTCGACGCGCGAACCGGGGAAACTGCGCGACGGCTTGATTCCGCTCGGCATCACGTTGATGAGCGCGGGCAGCCACACCGAACCGGGCGGTTACACCGGCGCAGGGAAGGAAAACATCCACCAGACCGTGCGCGGTCGCATCGTGGAAGCCGGTGCAAGCGAATGGGCAAAACCGTCGAATGGCCACGCAACCAACGCGACCGGCCAATTCGACATCGCCGACGATCGCTCCGCTGATGAAGTCGCGAAGCGAATTCAACGTCTCGGCTACGAACCGGTGTGGAAGGATTGGGACGCGGCGCTGACGGTGTAATCATCTGTATCTCAAACCGTGCATCTCGAGTTAATGCGGCGAACTTTCATGAAACGAACAATTTATTGGAAGTGGTTGGTCGCGATACTTCTGCTGACAGGCTTCATGCTTTTGCGCTTGGTCTTAGCGGAAAGAGTTAGTCCACAGGCGACAGCTCAACGGTTCCATGTCGCTATGCAAAAGCTTCCTCACATGGGCTTTGAGACACTGGAGGTACGGGGAACAGGCTTGGCATTGGAGGACTTGCCTCTATTAACGCGGCTCGAACTGGCATTAAAGCAGTTTTTTCGATCTACGCCGGCAGTTGTTGTCACCGGTTTCCTCGACAGATCGGAAAGCTTTTTGATCACAAATGGCCCACAGAGATTTGAATGCGTGTTGCACTACAATGCCAACACGCCAATCGCGGTTTCAATTCGCTATCCGACCGGATTTGAGGAGTTAGCCCGCCAGCTTCAGAGTGTTTTTGAAGTCGAAAAGGTTGGAGTTCCTGTAAGTCGAAGGCTGGCACCAAGTCTTTCAAGCCCGTCCGCTGTTAAGTCGTCTCAACAGCAATGAGCCAAGACTTTGTCATTGCAAACGGCCACCAAATCGCAACCAAGTTGCCCTGCACAATCGAGGAATTCCTCGTGGCGCAGGGTTTGTTGCCGCGCAGCGTGGTGGTGGAGTACGCGCTTGCCCGCGCGCAGTGGTGGAGTTAGTTTGTTTGCATGACAGCAGTTGCGAAAGAACTGGTCGAAATTGTGGGCAACCTTCCCGAAGACAAAGCGCGTGAGGTTGTGGATTTCGCCCGCTTCCTCCAGCAACAAGCCGGTGACCGCGAGTGGGAGCGCATCCTCGGCGACGAGCGTCCGCGTCCGAAGCTCGACGCTTTTGTCGCCGATGCTCTGCGCGAAGGGCTAGCCGAGCCGCTTGACCCGTCAAAGCTGTGATCTCCAAGACCCGGCCCGCTTTCTGGCGCGCGTATGTCCGTCTCGCGCCCGTCACGAAAGCCCGCGCCCGTGAGGCGTACCGCTTGTTCGAGCAAAACCCCGATCATGCCTCCTTGCGTTTCAAGAAACTTCAGGGACGGGACGATGTCTGGTCTGTTCGTATCACGGACCAATATCGTGCCGTGGGGGTGCGTCGTGGTAAAACAATTGAATGGATTTGGATCGGGACGCACAATGAGTTTGATAATCTCTTTTCGTGAGCCCCATGTCCGTCATCGCCAACGGTCGTCCGACGGAAACTAAACTACCTTCCACAATCGAGGAATTCCTCGTGGCGCAGGGTTTGCTGCCGCGCAGTGTGGTGGTGGAGCACAACGGCGAGGCGGTCGCGCCATCGGAATTTTCCAAGCGCCAACTCAAATCTGGTGATCGATTGGAAATCGTGAAGATTGTCGCAGGGGGGTGATGTCAGCCGCGCGCTCACGAGCGCAGCTATGCAACGATGTGGCTCGCGGAGACGCCCGCCTCACCACTCCACGCGACCAAGCTAGGCGAGCATCCGCTTGAGAACATTTTCAGTGATGCGTTGGGCGCGGGCATCAGGACCTTTGGGCGTCGTGTAAACGGATGGCCGCATGTAGCCGGGCGGTTCCGACAAACCGTCGGCCCACCAGCAGGTCGAGGCGCTGAAAACAAAGTTCTTTTTTGGGCCGGGGTAAACCGTGGCCGTATAATTGCCGCCGTTGAGTTCGCCGGGTTTGGATTGCGTCGGCGCGGTGGAAACAACTTCGAGGCCCGGAATCTTCGCGGGATCGCCGTGCCATTCCCAGCCGACCAGCCCGGGAATGCCGTCTCCTTTCTTCATGCCGGTGCCCTCGAAAATCCAATGGTTCGGTTGCGAGCAGATCCAATCCGCGCCGCCGGTCACCTGTCCCGTGCTGTGCGCGCCGACCAGTTCGTTGGCGTAGGGCCTCTCGTGTGGAAGCGAATCAATCGCCACAAAATCCCGCGTGCCGCCCGGCGGGCCAAAAACGCCCGTGCGCCCGAAGATCCGATTCGCCGTGCCGCGCAAGTCCGGCCGCGGATTGATACGACCGAAGCAGGTATCGCCCGAGAGGAAGGCCACGTTAAGACCGTCGCCGACAGCCTTTTGGAGATGGTTGAACATTTCGATGGAGTAATATTCGTCGTGCCCGACGGAGAGGAATCCTTTCGCCCGCAAAAGTCCTTTTGGGTCCGTGTGCGTGTCGAGGTTGGAAATGTAGGTGACATCATAACCTTGCGACTCCAGCCAGTACGCGATGGGAAACTCCCAGAGAAACCATTCACCCGAACCCGTCGAGAGCGGGGCGTCGAAAATCTGGCAATATTTTCCGTACGGCCGGTTGAAGCTGACATCCACACCCGCTCCCCAATACCATTGGTCTTTCCCGTCGTCATAGAGAGCAAACTGATTCGGCCAACGATTGTACGCCTGCCAGGTTGTGTCGGAACATTGAAAAATGAAATCCGCGCGCCGGTTGTCGCGCACGATGAAAATCACGTAGCTCTGGAGTTGCTCGCGTTCGGCGGTGAGTTTGCCAAGGTAAACGCCGCTCACCCAGTCGCGCGGGATTTTGAGAGTGGCGCACGGTTTCCACTGACAGTCGCGCAAACGATTTTTTCCAACGGGCGGGTCGGGTTGAGCGTGGCCCTTGAATGGCCCAAGAGTTGTGACGTGCCTCCCACCGGTGCCGCCGTAGTAACCCATGCGATAAATATCCAGCGTGAATAGCGAAGCCGGATTCGTGCTGACGTGAAAGCTGATGCTCTCACCGGCGCACACGCTGGTACACGAACAGTAACCTTCGATCCACGAACAACGATACTTGGTCGCCGGGTCGATGCGGGTGTTTTGCAACAGCCAATCGCGCGTGCCGGGCCTTTCGTTCTCGCGATGGATCAAGCCGGAGATCGGCAAAATCGAGGTCTTCGTCTTGCCTCCGGAATCTTTGGTGACATGAGTACAACTCGTCAGCGCGGCGACAGCCGTCAGCCCGGCCATGCCTTTGAGCATGTCGCGGCGGGTGATGCCGGAGTGCGGTGCTACCGGGACGCGTGGAGACTTTTTCTTCGGCAGTTTCATGTGTAAAAGGAGTTGAGTTCCATTTTCGAACGCTTCTCCTGTGACTCTACCAATTCCCAGAAGTTACTCCATCGGATATTTCAGCCCCCACTGGGAGCGGATGGTGTCGAGCGTTTTCATGATGGCAAGCGTTTCATCCAGCGGCATCACGCTGCATTCCAATTTCCCGGAACGGAGACAATTCATCACCTCGGATGCCTCGAACTGATAACCGTTTCCGGTAATCGGAAATTCCATCCGCTCAGGTTCGCCGCGATTGCGCGAAAGCGTCAGTGTCTTCGGTCGCCACCACTCGCTGTGGATGCGGATGCGTCCCTGCGTGCCCATGATGATCGCTTCCTGCGGCGTTTCGGTGCGGACAGCGGCGGACAACACGGCCAGTTGGTCTTGCGCGTGTGCCAGGATGATCGCCGATTCTTCGTCCACGCCGGTCTTTCCCAGGTGAGCAAGACTGGTGATCCGTGTTGGAGTGCCAAAAATCATGGAGGCCAGCGACACCGGATAAACTCCTACATCCAGCAACGCGCCGCCGCCGAACGCGGGATTAAACAATCGTTTTTCCTCGTGGTATTCCGACCGGAACCCAAAATCCGCCGTCAACATCCGGACTTCGCCGATGGCTTGTGATTTCAGCAACTCGCGCACCTTGACCATCAACGGAAAACAGCGCGTCCACATGGCTTCCATTAGAAAGAGTTTTTTCTGGCGCGCAAACGCGATGACTTGTTCAGCCTCTCTAGAATTGATCGCGAATGGCTTTTCGCACAACACGGCTTTACCAGCGGACAACGCCAGCAGGGAGTTTTCCATGTGACAAGAGTGCGGCGTAGCCACGTAGATGACATCGACGT
Source organism: Limisphaerales bacterium (assembly GCA_003140275.1). Lineage (GTDB taxonomy): Bacteria > Verrucomicrobiota > Verrucomicrobiia > Limisphaerales > PALSA-1396 > PALSA-1396. Next base: position 15,335 of record PLJQ01000514.1, on the reverse strand, counting down.
CGGGATCATTCACCAACGCCTCATAACTGGCATGTGGGTGTGGCACTCCAAATAGTTTCTCGAAAACATTCGCCGGTTCGGCGGTTCGCGAGCCGACGGCGACCAGTTTGGCGTCCGGCAAAACTTTCAACCCTTCCGCAAACTGCCGGGCGATCCTGCCTGTTCCCAAGATGCCCCAACGAATCGCGTTGCTCATGGCAAATTACTTTTTGCCGGCGTTCGATTCCTTCGACTCCGGAAAAAACAAATCATCATCGGCGATGTCGGGAATTCCGACGACCAGCACCCGCACCCGGCCTTTGGCACCGTGAACCACTCCCTGCGGAATGTGAACCATTGAACCCTTGCGCACGGCATGTTCCACACCATCGAGCATCACCGTCCCCTCCCCCTCCAACACGTAATAAAGCTCGGTGCTGCGTTTGTGGTAATGCTCACGGGCGCCGTCGATGTCCACGGCGTGCGCCCAAGCGGCCACGCCTTTATCCTTGTCCTGACGGCTGACCAGGAGATGCCGCCAGCCGCAAGTGCTGCGTTCCTTGGGCGAATCGTCTTCGTGACGGACCAGCACCGGTGCTGTCGAAGTAGTCGTTTTCATATATTTCTGTTCACGGCGTCAGCCAACCAGACCTTGATTGGCGCCGCTTGCGTTTGTAGTGACAGGGCTTTTAACACGCTACTGGAGCTTGAAGAAACGAATTGCGTTCTCACGCAGAATTTTCGCGGCCAGCCGTTGCGCGTCTACATGACGGAAATAACCGGCGGCAAGTTTTTCTTCCAGCACCTCGCTGATCAATTGCCGCGCCAATTTCATCGTGCCGTAGGTTTCCTCGACGTGCCAGTTGTCACCTCCAAACATCAGGCGCGACTCGTCGGGCAAGGTTTCGATGGCCTCGTGCAGCGCGAGCTTGAAGTGCGACGGGCTGATCAGAAACGACCATGTCAGGTCCAGCCAGATGTTGCGATAGACGAAGGCCATCCCCAACAGATCGTGGCTCCACGGATACGCTAGGTGCATCAGGAGAAACCGCGTGCGCGGATGTCGCTCGATCAGGCCCGCGACTTTCAATGGGTGCGAGCCGCGAATGATGGCGGTGCCGAGATGCATTTGCATCGGGAGATCGCGCTCGCCGGCCAACCGGCACAGCCGGTCAACGACGAAATCACTGAAGGCTTTTCTTCCGGCGTGCGACGGCAAAGTTTTGCCCCACGCCTGGCGCGCAAGTTTTTCATCCGGCTCATCGAAGGCCACGTCACGGTCGTAGGCCAGCGCATTTTTCAAAGCGACCTGATGGCGCGAAGCCATTCCGTCCACCAGTTTTTCGAGCGCGGCGAGGTAGTCATCGAAGGAGGTGGGCTTCAATCCAAGCCGCTGGAGAAGCGCGCGCGCGCTGTTGCCGTTGTGGTCGCGCGATTCCGGATGCCAGCTGCAGGCAAAGGAGTTGATGCGCATGACAGAATTGTAGTTGTCGCCCAGAGCTTGTCGCGCATCGAGCAACGGATCGGTGTAAGGATCGGTAATCGACCGTTCGATGCCCGCGCGCCGCAGCACCTCCTTGCACCAGTCAGGCTGACGATGATGCTCACGTACGGCAGCGTCCAGCGCCTTCCATGTGTCTCGTGTGATCGCCGGTTCGCCATCACCGTAAAGCTCTGTTACTGTGCGGACGAGATTGCGCACAAATGAATTGGAGCCACTGTTCTCCAGGAACGGTGCGAGCGTTTCCCAAGTCGTCGGGCCAGTTGCGACGAGCATGGGATCGCTGTCGCGGGTTTCCGAAGGCAGCGTGTAGGGCCGCGCCTGCGTCCAACCGGCGTAGCTTTGCTGGAACAGTTGCAGGAGGTTGACCTCGCGACTGAGCAGGATTTCCGGAATGTGATGCTCGTGGACATCCACGATACCCGTGACAGCGACGAAATCTCGTATGGATTGCGGCATAAAGTTCAGAGTTTTGAAGGCACGGTCAGTGTAAACCAACATCGAACTCAAGGGAATGAAAAAACCGTTCGGGCGCCGGTCGGTTGTGTTCCAACGCATAAATGGTTTCGAGAGGGCGAGGCTCCTGACGAGTCCTCAAATTTCTTGTGGAATTGGGCCTCACGAGGACGCTCGCCCTCCCGTTGGAGACATTCATCAGGTACGTTTTAGAACAAAACCCTTGACAGGGCGCAAAGTTTTTCCATGGGCTTTCAAATACTCCTATGAGGCTCTGTCAGCAACTCATCGCGTGCTATGTGGCACACTGCCTTGCTTTTGCGGGCGCGGTTGCACCGCCTGATTGAGCATGGCGAACAGGGCCAGCACACACGCATGATCGTGACCGTGCTAAAGAAGCGTTGCGGTCCTCGATGCTTTCCGATCTGCGCGGATTGGCACAATTAACCGCCACGGACGCTTTCCGACCGTTCAATTTGTCGCCGAACTTGCAAACGGGCTGGCGCATCGTTCTCTCGGATTAAACACAATTGGAACTGCCGCTCAACCTGCTTTATCCCAGCTCGATTGCCGACTGGTTTGCCGCACAATCCCCCCAGGCCGCCAGTGACTCATTACGGCGATTACACCCAGCGTCAGACTGGCATGTATCGGATCACGACGATGCTCAATGACGCGCAGGCGGTGCAAGCCATCGCCACTTGCCGCCACAAGAGTTTTTGCCTGAAGCGAAGGCTTTGGACGGTGGAAGGATTGCCGACTGACTACGTGACGGAAAAAAGTTTAATTCCCTGCTTGGAACCGTGCGCGCTTCTGCTGGAATTTGCCCGTAAGGCCATGCGGATTGAACAGCAGCCCAAACTTGAACTCTCGATGGACGACATGGCGACGATCGTCCGCGCTCTCCAAACAGCGCTGAAGCATCCCGCCCTCGAGGTTCGCGAAGCCGATTTCAACGCGCCGGATAGCCCGCGACGCATTTGCCTGGTATTGGAAAAACTTCAAACGGCGTTGAAACTTGCCAGTCCGATGGAAACGGAATAGAATTTGAACATCAAACAGCCCACCCAGATTTTATGAATATGAAACGAATGTTCTCCCTTCCCTGCCAATGTTTATTCCGCTTTGTGGCGTTACTCTCGTGTTTGGCACTCAGCTTTCTGGCGTTTACGAACCAGCCAACGGTTGCTGCCGAACCCAAACTCGATGATGCCGACAAAGCCTGGCAGGCGGTTGAGAAAGCCAGCCGTCCGCCGTCGCCACCCGCGGAATGGCGGACAGCGCGACCCTCGGAAGAGGAGATCATGAAATTCCGCGGGAGCCAGGGCAAACTGGCTGGCGAGGCGGCGGACAAAGCGAAGGATTTTTACATGCGTTTTCCGAAACACGACAAAGCCGATGACGCGCGCAAAAAGGAATACGAGTTGACTGCCTTTGCCGTGCAACTGGGCAACACCAACCGGCTGGCCCGATTGGACGTGTTGCAGAAAGAGCGATTGAACGATCCCAAGCTCAGCGAGGATGAGCGCTTTGAACTGCGCGCCCAGATGGTGCAACTGGCGGCGATGGGCAGGCAATCCGAAGGCGAAGCCGTCATGATGGCCGAGTTTGAGAAGGGCGTGCGGGCCTTGCAAAAGGACTTTCCAAAGCGCGAGGAAATTTATGCCATGTTGGTGGAGGTGGCATCCAATAGCGAAGGCGACAAAGCCCGCCAGGTGGCGCGGGAAATCATCGAGAGCGCGGCGCCAAACCAAACGAAGGATGAGGCCAGAAAGCTGCTCAAGAAACTGGAGGCGGTGGGTAAGCCGTTGCCGATAAAATTCACCGCAGTGGACGGACGGAAGGTGGATTTGACTCAGATGGCCGGCAAGGTGGTGCTGGTTGATTTTTGGGCGACGTGGTGCGGACCTTGCGTGGCCGAGTTGCTGAACGTAAAGGCGGCTTACGACAAATTGCACCCGAAAGGGTTTGAGATCGTCGGCATTAGTTTTGACAAAGAGAAGGACAAGCTCGAGAAGTTTGTGGCGGAGAAAAAGATGGCGTGGCCGCAGTATTTCGACGGCAAGTATTGGGAGAATGTGATTGGCCAGGAGTACGGCATCAACAGCATTCCGGCGATGTGGCTGATCGATAAGAAGGGCAATCTGCGCGACGTGAACGGTCGAGACGGTCTGGCAGGAAAAGTTGAGAAACTGCTCGTAGAATAAGCGCCGCTCAACCGGCGAGAAACCACCGGTCGGGTGAATTCACTTGCGCGTCACTTGTTTGGCTCGGTGGTCGGCGCGGCCATCGGTGTCAGTGACGGATTCGCCTGCATCGTCGATGCGCCCGGCTTGGCGAAGGCCGACTGGATATTGTACTTGGCAAGGAGTCGCCCAATCTCCGCGTTGGTCTTGGAGACCACCGTCAGTTTGGTCAGGAATTCATTGATCATCGGCACGCTGACTTTATTGCAGTCACCCACGAATTTTTGGCTCTCTTCCAATTGCTTGCTGGCGATGCTCACCTGGCGGAAAATAAAAACATTCAGGGCGAAACTCAGCAACACGAGAACCGCGAGCGTCGCGAGCAAGAATGTCCGAAGCGAGCGGATCTGATGCTGCAACTCTTCAATTGAGGAACCGGGAGTGTCGTTCATGTTGTCGTTGGGCTTGAATTTACTTGGTCGCAGGCCTGGCGGGGGCGGGCGCAGATACGCCGGGCGAATTTTTCTGGGCGACGGACTGGAGCAGGGGCTCAAGGGCGGGGTATTTCTTGCTGTAGTCCTGGGTCTCCTTGAGGAGCGCCTGCATAAAGTTCCGATTATAGTTGATCTGGACAATCACGGGTTGCAGCCCGCGCAATTTCCGGAGCGAAGCGATGTAGCGATACGTGAACACAGTGGTAAAGAGCGTGCTTACCAGCAGCATACCCAAAAAAGTGACGGTCAACGCGTTGTTCTTCATAAACTTTGGCCGGACTGTAGCGACTTCGCTACCATTGTCCAACCTGTTTTTAGGAATTCTGTTTTTGGAAATTCCTTCGCACCTAACCCGGTACCGTCATCTGGAATCGTGGGATGCGTGTGAGCACCTTGCGCCTCGCAGCGTCCACGCCCAGATAACTGCCTTCGGCCACCGCCGTGTGCGTATCGGTCAGGTGAAAACTGTCGTAGCTGAACTTGTCGCCCGGGTCGATGGTGGGATGCTGGCCGATCACACGCGGGCCTTCCACCGCCGTGATTTCCCCGCGCTCATTCGTCACCACCCATTTGCGGCCTTTGATGGTGACCGCCGAGTCGGTGTCATTGTGGATGCTGATGAAATAGACGAAGCAATGCGGCCGGTCTGCGGGGGTTTCCAATTGCGGCTGATACACGACGCGATCCACGGTCACGCGCAGGCCGGGCGGTTCGAGGAAATCACCATCGCTCATGCGTTGAAGTTAACGAATGGCCCGGCGAACGCAAGGGCGGCCATGCCGAAACCGAGAACAATCCTTCGTCTCCATCCGATCGAGGGACGGGGAGGGCATGGTGACAACACATGGGTTACAGTTTTCGTTTTCTGAGTGCGGTTCGGCGATGTCGGTAAACTGCGGGTCGCATCGCCCCAAGGTCGTTGTCGTGCAGGTGGCCGATCCGCACGCCAGCAAAACAGACAGCATGGATGGTCCGACGCAGTTGCTTCAGGCCAATGCCCTAGCAACATCGGGCCAAAATTCAAACTCATCTTCCACATCGGTTCGGGTGAATCATTTTCCAATGCCAGCTGGATCCAAGCAATGAAACAGGAACCCAACGGCGATTGGACCCGCAAGAACGGCCAAAGGCCGCTCTTTTAGAACATCACCGACTGCGAAAAGTTTCTGGACAAACACTGTCCAGTGTCCGCTGGCCAGACGTCCGTCATCCGCTGCTACTGCAAATAGGCGCAGATCAGGGCTTGTTTTCGCGATGCCAGATGTCGCCCTCATCGTAGCTGATCCATCGGCTGGTCGTCACCTTTTGCTGCGTGAAGAATTGCACGCCTTCCTTGCCTTGCATGTGGAGGTCACCAAAGAATGAATCGTTCCAACCGTTGAACGGAAACCATGCCATCGAAGCGGGCACACCGATGTTGATGCCNNCGATGCTTGAACTCGCGCGCGGCCTTGCCGGAGCGCGTGAAAATCGACGCACCGTTGCCGTAGGCGGATTTGTTCGCCAACTCAATCGCAGCGTCCAAATCTTCCATGTGCATCACGTTCAACACCGGGCCGAAAATTTCCTCTTTCGCCACGGTCATGCCGGTTTGCACCTGATCGAGAATCGTCGCGCCGACGTAAAAACCATTTGGCGCCTCGCTGACTTTTACGCCGCGACCATCGGCGGGAATTTTTGCGCCTTCCTTCACTCCGGCTTCAATCAATTCCAAAACGCGGTCGCGATGCTGGCGTGTGATGACTGCGCCCATGTCCGGCTGCGCCTCGCGGTCGGTCGGGCCGACTTGGATGCGCTTCGTGGCTTCGACGAGGCTGGGCAAGACTGTCTTCTCCGCGTCACCCACGACAACGGCGGTTGAGCCGGCCATGCAACGCTCGCCGGCGCAGCCGAACGCGGCTTCGATGACGCCGCGCGTGGAATTTTCCACGTCGGCGTCGGGCATGAGGACGACGTAATTTTTCGCGCCGCCGTTGGACTGGACGCGCTTCCCATGCTTCGTGCCGGTCTCGTAAATGTAGCGCGCGACGGGCGTCGAGCCGACGAATGAAATCGCCTTTACTTTTGGATGTGTGAGCAGCGCATCGACACATTCGCGCCCGCCGTGGACGATGTTCAACACGCCCTTCGGCAGCCCGGCTTTTTCGAGCAGCTTGGCGATCTTAATGACCGTGAGCGGGACTTTCTCGCTCGGCTTGAGGACGAACGTGTTTCCGCACGCGATGGCGATGGGATACATCCAGAGCGGGACCATGGCGGGAAAATTGAACGGTGTGATGCCGGCACACACGCCAAGCGGCTGGCGAATTGCCTCGCAATCAATGTTGCGCGCGACGTTTTCCAGCACTTCCCCCATCAGCAACGACGGCACGCCGAGCGCGAACTCGACGACTTCCATGCCGCGCTTCACGTCACCGCGCGATTCGACAAGCGTCTTGCCGTGCTCGCGGGTGTTGCAGCGGACGATGTCTTCGAAATGTTCTTCGAGCAACATTTTGAAGCGGGCGAGAATTCGCGCGCGTTCGATGGGTGGCGTTTCCATCCATGCCGGAAACGCGGCGGCTCCGGCTTCGACGGCGGCGTTCACATTTGCAACATCGCCAACGGGACACTCGGCAATCACTTCGCCGGTGGAGGGATTGTGAACGGGAGTGGTGGCGAGTTTTGGCTGCAGCCATTCGCCGCCAATGTAAAAGGGACAAGAGTCGAGCGTGGTGGGCATAAAATTAAATCGTCATTCAGACAAAATCAGTTTAGAAAGCAAACCCATCCGTTTTTTTACGCGCGGCATTACAATATCAATGTAGTCATCTTTTAACGTCTGCAAATATGCCGAAGCGGAAAAAACGTGAACCTCTTTTCCACAGGTGCATTTGTAGGAAAGCACATGACTTTCTACTCCTTCATTCGTCTTCCAATAGTGCTGCAAAACTCCAAGCAGTAAATCTTCCCCCAAGAGTCCAATGATCGCGGTGACATCTGAACCGTCGTGACCTTCATCTTTTGACTTTTCATCAAAAAACCTGATAAATCGTTCCCGGGCAATTTTCATTCTCTTTCGCTCCTTCAGAGCTCGATTTCTTTTTGAAACACAACCCCGGGCTGCGCTCGGCGCCACATAGCTTTCGCTTCTACTAGGCTTAATCAGCGTGCCAGCGCGGCGGATTGCTTCACAAGCTGATCACCTTGTCATTTGCCACCGGCGGCGACGGTTTTATTTGCAGCGTGGGCATGGGTGTTCACTTTTCAATTTTTAATTTAATAAACATGATAGGCTCGCGGCAAACGAGATGGCCACATTTAAATTCACTGTGCGGCCCACTAACACGGCCTGAAAGCCAACCAGTATTTCGTCAACGTGATCAGCCGCTGCTTGTCGAAGGCGTGAATTGGTTGGTGGCGTGGTGGCTACAATGGTTTGCGACGACGGGCGAAACGTCGTCTGTTACATGTGCATCACAAGGATGCAGGTCGAGACTCATTCACCCGTGATTTCCTTGTGCCGAAAGAAGGATTGAATTTAGACGGGAGGAATAGTTACTGTCTCGCTCAACAACAAAAGGCTGAAATAATCATGATGGCGCCACCTCCAAAAAACGAAAAGAAAAGGTTGAAGGTTCTTTGGCAATACGAATTGCTTGACACGATGCCCGAAGGAGCGTTCGACGATCTCACGGCGCTGGCCGCCCACATTTGCGAAGCGCCCATCGCCATGATCAGTCTGGTGGATGAAAATCGCCAGTGGTTCAAGTCGAAGGTCGGCATCAGCACCAGCGAAACTTCCCGCGATGTTTCCTTTTGTGCGCACGCTATTTTGCAGAGCGACCTTTTCATCATTCCCGACGCTTTAAAGGACGAACGCTTTGCTCATAATCCCTTGGTGACCTCCAATCCGAAAATTCGCTTTTACGCCGGCGCACCGCTGATCACGCCTGGTGGTCATGCCTTGGGGACGCTTTGTGTGATCGACAAAGTACCGCGCGAATTACGGCCGGAACAGAAGCAGGCCTTGCGAGTTCTCGCCCGGCACGTGGCCACCCAACTGGAACTGCGTCGTCATTCGATGGAGCTTACCCGCGCGGGAGAGGAACGCGCCAAAATCGAACGCGATCTCCAGAAAGTGCGAACCGATTTGGATAGAGCGCACCGTGAACTTGCCAAGTATCAGGCCAAGTTGGACAAGGCGCGGCGCAAACCCGCGAAGAAATCCAGCAAATGAACTTGCCGGACGGCGTCGAAATCAAAGCGCCCATTGAAGCGCACAAGGCCGAAGTACTGACTCCGGAAACGCTGCACTTCGTGGCCAGACTCGCCCGCGAATTTGAGCCGACGCGAACCAAGGTGCTCGCGCGACGCGTTGAACGGCAGAAGGAAATTGACGCGGGTGGGTTGCCGGATTTTCTCACGGCGACCAAATCCATCCGCGAAGACACGGCATGGCATGTGGCTTCGATTCCCGCCGATTTGCAAGACCGTCGTACGGAGATCACCGGCCCGGTGGATCGCAAGATGGTCATCAACGCGCTCAATTCTGGCGCGAAAGTTTTCATGGCCGACTTCGAGGACGCGACTTCGCCGACGTGGAAGAATCAGGTTGAAGGCCACGCAAATCTCCGCGATGCCGTGCGACGGACAATTTCGTTCAGCAACCCCGACGGCAAGCAATACAAGCTCAATGCGCAAACCGCGACGCTGATGGTGCGTCCGCGCGGTTGGCATTTGCCGGAGAAACACTTCCTCCTGGAGGGCAAACCGGTTTCCGGCAGCCTGTTCGATTTCGGTTTGTATTTCTTCCACAATGCCGCCGAATTGCTGAAGCGCGGCAGCGGCCCGTATTTTTATCTGCCGAAGCTGGAGAGCCATCTCGAAGCGCGGCTGTGGAACGACGTTTTCAATTTCGCCCAGGACGCGCTGAAGATTCCGCGCGGCTCGATTCGCGCGACCGTTCTCATCGAGACGATCCTCGCCACGTTTGAAGCCGAGGAAATTCTTTACGAACTGCGCGACCACTCGGCGGGATTGAATTGCGGACGCTGGGATTACATTTTCAGCTTCATCAAAAAATTCCGCAACCGCCCCGGCTTCACTTTCCCCGACCGCGCCCAGGTCACGATGACCTCGCCGTTCATGCGCGCGTATTGTCTGAACGTCATCAAGGTCTGTCATCGTCGCGGCGCGCACGCGATGGGCGGCATGGCGGCGCAGATTCCCATCAAGAGCGACCCGGCGGCGAACGAAGCCGCGTTCGCCCGCGTCCTCGCCGACAAGGAACGCGAAGCCGGCGACGGTCACGACGGCACTTGGGTCGCGCACCCCGGCCTCGTGCCCGTCGCGCTCAAGGCGTTCGACAAACACATGCCGATGGCGAATCAGATCTCCAAACAACGCGACGACGTGAACGTGTCCGCGGACGATTTGTTGAACGTCCCGACCGGCACAATCACCGAGGATGGCCTGCGCGGAAACATCCGCGTGGGCGTGCAATATCTCGAAGCATGGCTCGGCGGCAACGGCTGCGTGCCGCTTTACAATTTAATGGAAGACGCCGCCACCGCCGAAATTTCCCGCGCGCAAATCTGGCAATGGTTGAAACACAACGCCGCTCTCGCCGACGGTCGCAAAATCACGACGCAGCTTTATGATGAAATCCTACCGCAGGAAATGGCGCGCATTGAAAAAGAAGTCGGCAGCGCCCGGTTCAAGAACGGTTACTTTGAACACGCGACAAAACTGTTCAGCGAAATGTCCAGGAGCGCGACGTTCGCGGAATTCCTGACGCTGCCCGCTTACGAATCATTGGACTGAATTGAAAGGCTGCGATTGCGCAAAATGCAGCTTAATTAAAACCGATCTGCAGATTCGTTTCGAGGTGGGGTAGCTTTACTTTCAAGCCGGCACGATCAGCGAAGCAATTCAGGAATTGCAAAAGGCGCAGGCTAATCTGCATCGCCGTCTCCAGGCCACGGGCTACCTCGGTCAATGTTTCGTGTCTCGGGGCATGAACGACCTGGCTGACCGCACACTGCAAAATGCTATCAAAGAAAAAGTCGCCTTTGATGCGGAAAAGAAGGAACTGATATATGCGCTGGCCGGCGTCCTCGAAAAAATGGGCAAGGCCGAAGAGGCCATCGAGCAATACAAACTGATTTACGAAGTCGATATCGCTACAAAGGCATGGGGGCGAAGGTGGAGGAGTATTACGCGTGCAGTGATTAAATCACAGTAAAATGTGCTGACTAACCGCTATTTTGCTTCGGGCAATTTGCTTGCCAATCTGGAGGAAGCGGTAATTCTCATGTCATGAAAGCGCTTGCGTTTTTGTCCACAACCATGCTCACGGTGTCGGTCGTTTATGCGGACGAGGATTCCAAGCTCTATTTCAAAACCGAAGGTGGTGCGGCATTTCAACAGCATGTACACGTGACAATTCCGGGGACCTTGGAGGTGGATTTGAAAACAGAGGCCGGACCGCGCTTTGATTTTTCAGTCGGTTATCAGTTCAAAGAGTCCCTGTCGGCTGAACTGAACACCGGATTGGTGATTACGAAACTACAGGACGTAGGTCGACATGATTTTTATCAGATACCAATCATGGCCAACCTCATTTGGCAACCTCAGGAAGGAAAACTCGGCCCTTTCGTCGGTGCTGGCATCGGTGGCATTGAGATTATTCTGGATCCGAACGTCCTCCCTGCTTCCACAGATTCGGACCTAGTGTTCGGAGGCCAGATCATGGCTGGCTTTCGTTATCGTTTCCGAAAACACTTCGAAGTCGGCTTGACCTACAAATTCCTGTACGCAACGACCGCAGTTAGCGACTCCACTGGAGCCAGTATCGGCCCGAGCCTAACTCACAGCGTTCTGGCCGCGTTTGTTTGCAAATTCTGACGCCTATCGATCCCGCCTCAATAAGAATCCAGCGAACGCTTTCAACGCCAGCGCTTTCCCTTGGAAACTTTTCAACGCGGCGAACGCACGATCCGTTAATTGTTCCGCAATCTTCCGCGATTTTTCAAGGCCGACGACGGACGGGTAGGTTGCCTTCCGCGCCTGCGTGTCCTTGCCGGCGGTCTTTCCGAGTTGCTCGCTCGTCTGCGTCACGTCGAGGATGTCATCGATCACTTGAAACGCAAGGCCGACATTGTAACCGAATGTCGTCAATGCCTTGAGCTGTGCGGGCGTGCAATTCGCGCTCATGCCGCCGAGCCGTACCGAACAGCAGAGCAACGCCGAGGTCTTTCGCTCGTGAATATATTTGAGCTTTTCGGCGGAGATTTTTTTCCCTTCGCCTTCAAGATCGGCGACCTGTCCCGCGATCAGTTGAAGCGAGCCGGCAGCCCGCGCGATTTCGAGGACGATGTTTTGGTGCGAGTAACGCGTCCAGCCCTTGCACCGGGCCGCAATCTCAAAGGCCTGCGTCAACAGCGCATCGCCCGCCAGGATGGCAATGCCCTCGCCAAAAACCTTGTGGTTCGTCAGTTTGCCCCGGCGATAATCGTCGTTGTCCATCGCCGGTAGATCATCGTGAATCAGCGAGTAAGTGTGGATACATTCCACGGCACAAGCCAAAGGCATGGCGTCCGATTCCCGCCCCCCGCAAGCCGCCGCCGCCGCCAGACAGAGGGCCGGGCGCAAGCGTTTGCCGCCCGCGAACAGGGAATAATGCATCGCGCGGTGGATGGTTGCGGGTTTCGCGGTGGGAGTTGGCAGAAAGCGGTGTAACGCGCAATTCACTGCCGCAGTGCGCCCAGCCAGGTAACCCATCAGGTCGAAAGGGTGGCGGGGAGACAAACCGACCTGTTTAACACTGGCTGACATGCGCGGTTTTTACGGGAAAGGCACCGCCGGGCGCAAGTTTGGACTCACGAATCTTTCGATTATTTTGATTGCGTTCATCGTCCCAATCGTTAGCCTGCTGCGCTCGACACTCAAAAATAAGAGACATCTTGAAGACCGAACTCTGTAAAAAAGCACTGGAGAAGGTTGGCAACCCCAACGTTCTGGTTAACCTGATATCGCAGCGGGTCCGCCAGCTCAACGCCGGCGGTGGTGGCAGCAGTCGCCCCCTGGTGGGCAACACCGCCGGCATGGGTGCGGCGGACATTGCGCTGCTGGAAATCATTGAAGAAAAAATGGGTTGGGACTTGCCGGCGCATGTTCCACAAAACCAGCCGACCCGCAAAAAGCGCAAAAAGCATTAAGCTCAGGCGCGCCCGCCTCCTCCACTGGTTTGGCGAACAGCCAGAAGGGCGACCTTCTGGCTGCTGTTGTTTATGGCCGATATCCTGACCAACTCGAAAGCGCGCCACGATTACCACATCCTAGAAACTTTCGAGGCCGGCATCGTCCTGCACGGTACGGAAGTCAAGGCGTTGCGCGGCGGCAAAGGTCAGATCCGCGACGCCTTCGCGCGGGTGGAAAAGGACGAGGTTTTTCTCTACAACGCGCACATCGACGAATACACACATGGCAATCTTCAGAATCATCAGCCCAAAGCGCCGCGAAAACTTCTCCTCCACAAGGCCGAGATCCGAAAACTGTTCGGCCTGAGCTCCGTTAAAGGCAATGCCCTGTTCCCACTTTCGTTCTATTGGAAGAACGGAAAGGTGAAAGTCGCGCTGGCCGTGGGCAAGGGCAAAGTGCAATTCGACAAGCGCGACGACATCAAGAAGCGGGAAGCTGACCGCGATCTCAAACGAGCCACGATGCACCGATTCAAAGCGAAAAGTTGAATCGTTGAAGTGCTACAATTCTAAAAATGACTGAAACAGCGGGCCGGTGATTCCGATGCAACGTTTAACGCTTCAACGCTTCAGCGCCTTCCGCCTTTTTCCAAGTCCGTTTCGGCGCTTTGGTGACCAGACCTTTTTTGAGCGCGTTGGCGGTGACACGAATATAGCGCACTTCGCCGTTTACCAGGGCCTTGACGCGCTGAAGATTGGGCATAAAGCGACGCTTGGTGATGGCGGTTATGTGCGTGCCGATGCCGCCTTTCTTCTTGGCCTTGCCGCTGCGCCAGATGTGGCTGCCTTTGATCGGCCCTTTGCCCGTTAGTTCACAAATTCTTGCCATAAAATTCCTGTTCGTTTGTAAGGAGCGGAGAAGCTATCAACCAGCAGCCTTGTTGCAAGCACTATTTCCCACCTTTTGCCCTCACGAATTGCGCTTCAGCGAGCCTTCGCTTTGGGCGAAGCGAGCGTGGGTCTGGGCAAGCCGTCTTGTCGTTCAGTGTCAAACCGCGCCTGGAAGAATTTTCGGCCTCGCCGTTCAATGTAAGGAATGCACAGCAACGCTGTGTAATGACCCGTGGGCAAGAGGATGGTTTCAGGTCGTCCGATGCTTTTTCGCAGGGCCCACCCTTTCTTGAATGGCACCGTGGTATCGCAGACACCCAGCACCAGCAGCGCGCGTTGCGGATCGATGCAAGGTGCCAGTGTCTTTGGGTCCCAGACAACCGTTTGCCGTAACTCTTCCTCGACGCGTTCCAGCGGCAGTTGGCGCTCGCGCAAATACGCTTCGCGACGACGGACAATCCCTTTCTCCGTGCTGTGGGTCAGAATGTAAGGCAGGTCTTCACCGGCCAGGCCGAGCACTGCGGCCCGCACTCGCTCGTCCACGGCCGTCAGTATCGTGCCTTGAATCCCACCCATGCTGATGCCGAAAACTCCGATCCGGCCAGCGTCCAACTCCGGGCGCGTCTCCACCCAGTCGATGACCTGACGCAGGTCCACCATGCGCTGTTTCATCCAGTCATTAATCGTAGCAATTTCGTTGAGTTCGCGGGCAATTTTGGCCCGGTGCACGATCAGCACCGCAAAACCATGCCGGGCAAAATAGCGCGCAAAGAACCGCTCGATCTGGTAACCTCCACCCGACACCGGCAGCAGCAGAATGACGGGATTCGTGCCTCGGGTAAGCTGGTAGTATTCGAGCACTGTCGGCGAGCCTGCAGGGTTGGACTCAACCGCCAGTTCCACCTGCTTGATGGTGCAGCCCCGGCGGGCTTCCAGTTCCTTCTCGTGGGTTTTGAACGCAAGTGTTCCTGAGCCCGCCAAACTGTTCGTGGCCCAAGCCGGCAAGGGAGCCGGTGTCGCTCGGTTGAATCTCGACGCCGGCAAATGCACGCAGCCGGAAAATAGTAATGCCCCGATGAGAACGGCTGCCAATAACGCCGGGCGGTTTGCATTCATACTTCGATGACCCATCATCCGGCCAGATGATCCACGCAAAGTTCGGAAAGGCAAGTGCTAGCTGAAGTCTCCAATACGTTTATTTGCCGCCGCCAAACTTTCAACGTGCGTCCCGGAAATTATCTCCGTATGTTCCCGACACATTTTTTATGGCGACGATCAAACCTTTTGCCGCGCTGCGACCCGAACCCGAACTGGCCGCGCAAATCTGTGAGCTGCCCTACGATGTCATGTCTTCGGGGGAGGCGCGGCAACTTGCGGCTGGTAATCCGCTCAGTTTCCTGCACGTCAGCAAACCGGAAATCGATTTGCCACCCTCCACCGACATTTACGCGCCGGAGGTTTATGCCAAGGGAAAGGAAAACTTCCAACGGCTCATAGCGGAGGGCGTTCTGCGCCAGGATCCGAACCCGGCCTTTTATCTTTACCGTCAAGTGATGGGCTCCCACAGCCAGGTTGGTTTGGTCGGCGCTGCCAGTTGTGAGGATTATCTCAAGGGCATCATCAAAAAGCACGAGTTCACGCGGCC
>PLJQ01000191.1 GCA_003140275.1 Limisphaerales bacterium | reverse complement strand
CTCCGGCGAAATCATCGCCAAAGCCAGCGTCGATAGAGCGGAAACCCTGATCGTTCCCATTGACCTCGGCAAAGTGAACGTCACCCGCACGCACTGGCCGTTCTTGCGCGACCGGCGCATTGACGCCTACGCAGACCTTACCAAGCGATTGATCGATTGATCTGTCAGCAATGTCGCGCTCGTTACTTGGCACCTTGATCGACCCACGCGCGAATCAATTCAACTTGTTCCGCCGTCAGGGGCTTGGCAGGGGGACCGAATCCGCCGCCCGGCGCACCGGCGCCACCAGGAGGTTGACGAGGGCCGCTCGCACCCTGTCCGGGAGGATTTGTCTCACCGTCAGGCGGACGGATTTCCCCCATCGCCACGGAACTGACCATCCTACCCTTTCGGGCCGCCACATCCGCCCGGTCTGCGCTTGGGCGGCATGACAATCTCGTCGTCAATCTGCGCGACCGCAAGCACGAGCAAACTTTTCTTGCTGCCGCCGGAAACCACCACTTTGCCGTCCTTTCCTCCCTTGAGCACGGTTTCAGGCTGACGAGGCGCAATTTCCCCTTGTGCTTTTCTTCCCCGTGGCACCGAACACAGGATACTTCCAGTATCGGTCGAATGTCTTTGGCGTAGGTAACGTCTTTCTTATCGGCAGCCGGCGGGAGCTTGCTGGCGTCAACTTTGCCGATGTCGATTTTCTTTTCAGCGGCCATGAGCGACCATTCGGCACCGGCGAAGCTCACGGTGAGTAAAGCAAAGAGGTATTTCATATCAGGCTTTTTTGAAGTAAAGGTGCTGGTCATTTGGGCAATCGGACAATCGTAGCTAAATTGAGGTTACAAGCATTCGTCCCGGCAAATGCGAAGAAAGCCCGAACGCGCGTTTCGGCTTTTGTGCTGTTAATATTTCAATACGTAGTGGTTACGAAATACTTGCTGGCTGCTAACGACATTGGTCAAATGTCTCCACCCGTGGCGAATGAGGTGAACCGGCCGCTGCGGAAAAAATACCGGCGGCGGCGCGACCACGAAAGGCAGCCCAGACACCCGAAAAACAGGCGGAGCAAAGACAACCCGCGCGGCCGGTTCACAGATCGGTTGCGGCGCGGGCGCCGCGCAAACTGGCGACGGGCAGATGATGATGAAGGGAAGAGGAGGCGGAATCGGCAAGCCGATCCCGATACTCAGGTTAATTCCTGCGTGGGATGCCGAAACGGCTCCCAACAGAATCGTCGAAAGAATTAATAGTTTTTTCATACACCGAGTCAGACGAGATTATTTTTTAACTATTGCAGTCAGTAGAATGATTTGTCATTTGTTTATTTGAATAAGATGTGCGAGAAACCGTCTGGTGCCCTGATCGCAATTTTCGTCGTTCCGCTCCTTGAACCTGTCGCACTGCGACCTTGGAAACAATTGTTTATAGTTGGCTGTGGCCGGCTTGGCAGTCACATTGGATCACGAAGCGCGGTCGTACTCAACCAAACCGAAGCCAGTTCGTTGATCGGCAGCATCGTATGAACAAACTACGTTCTATTCTGACGGCTTTGTCCGCGGGACTTATCATCGGTGCAATTCTGCTTGCTGGGGATAAACTCGGCGCGGCGGAGGGCACACCGTCCGGCACCGCGGGACAAGGCACGATCACGAACATCGTAGGTTGGTCAACGAATGCAGCGGCGGTGTATGCTATCCTTCAGTTGACCTCGCCCACAAACACCTTCACCAATACCGTCTTTGACCACTACTTTCCTGAGTCCCTAAACAACCTCGTATGGACAAATTTCATTGCCCACACGAACGGCAGAAATGTTGCGATTTGGTCTTTGCGGTCACATCCCCCTGGCTGGCCCACCAACGCCCCAATCATGGCGTGGAATACGAACTGCCTGATGTGGGGGATGAAAGGGTTGACTGGCCTCAGCCCGTGTTGGGAAGAGGAGGGCAGCAGCGGACAGGTGCCAGTGACAGCGCTCACGAGGCGACATGGCTACACCCGGGGTCATGGGATGGGAGCAGAAGGATTTACGACAAATCACACCGTCAAAAAGGTATGGTTCGTCACCACCAACAATACGGTCGTTCAGACGACCGTGGTAAGGGCAGTTGTCAGAACACAGGGCGAAAGCAAAAGAGATTACACCCTTCTGTTGTTCGGCGATGATTTGCCCGCTTCGATCGAACCGATCCGGGTGGTCGCTTTGACCAATATGCTCACGAAGTACCCCAACTGCGGCGGTTCGCCGCAACCATTTTTCAGAACTGAACAGTTGGGGAACGTCAGCGCCGACGTAACCGGGTTTTCCTTCAATACTTGGAAGGGCGGCGATTCTGGTTCGCCGGATATGCTGCCGATGCCCAATGAACTTGCGTTCTTCGGTGGCCGTTCCACTTCCGGCCCCAGCGCTGAAATGCAAGCCGACATCGACGCGCTTTGTGTCATGCAAGGGTTGAACAAGGACAACTACCAACTTCAATGGGTTGACCTGTCGGGTTATCCATCCTACCCACCTCGTTAACGCGGAAGAAATCACGGACTGACCTTTTTCAACACGACGTAAAGATTGTCCGCCAGATTCATGGTCGCCAATATTCTTTCCGCGCCCGCATACAGCAACTTGACCGGTTTAAGCCACGGATTCTGTTTGTATGCCGTCGTTTGCTTCAACAACCGTGCGCGCGCTTCATCGGGCACTCGCTGTTCCCCGCCGCGAAAATCCTGCGCGAGGACCAACGGATTAAAATGCGACGACCCCTTTGCGACAACCGTCAAGGAAGCTTCCGCCGCTGTAAAGCGTCTCAGGGTCACGGCCGTGAAATAATTCACGTGGTCGGGCATGATGTAACGGTATTTTACGCCCGCCAATCGAACCGCCAGCGACCGCAGGTTCGGCACGAGAATAAAACAATGCCCGCCCGGCTTCAGAATCGATGCGGCCTTTGCCAAAAACAGTTTTGGATGAACCAGATGTTCCATCACCGCCCAGAATGTCACCGCGTCGAAACGGGTCGTTCCAAAATCGCGAGGCAAAAATAAATCACGGATAACGTCGATCCCCTTTTGCTCCGCATGATCCAGCGCGGCGCTTGTCACATCCGTGCCCACCCCGCGGTAGTCCGCCGGATAACGTGTTTTGAGTTGATATAAAAATGCGCCGGTGGAACAGCCCACATCCAGCACGCTGCCACTGTGACAAAAAGTTCGGAACTGTCGCAGCTCGCGCTCGAACCGGATCGGGGCGTAATCACTCTCCAGCTTGTTCGGCGAAAGATAAAACGGCGTTCCCAACCGGTCGTAGAATTTGCCGGAAGCCAGTTCCGCTTCCACCGGATTGGCGTAAATCATGGAACAATCGCGGCAACGGACAAGTTGCAATGAACCCTTCTTCAAGAACAATATCGCGGCTTCCCGTTCGCACACGGGACACGCACGTTGAACTTCCGCAATCGCCATTTTCCGATGATACGAAGCAGACTGATTCTTGTCGAATCAGCTTTCCGATTTGCCGGGTGTGCTGCTTAATATGAACCGGTGACTGCGCAACGCTCTCAACCCTCAACCTTCGACCCTCAACCGTCAGGTTATCGCAGTCGTCTTGCCCCCTCTCCCACCGGCCTCTTGCATCTCGGTCACGCCCGTACGTTCTGGACCGCGCAGAAGCGCGCACGCGCGACCGGCGGCGTACTGGTGTTACGCAACGAAGATATTGACGCCATGCGCTTCAAACTGGAGTTCGTCCCGGCGATGATCGAGGACCTGCGCTGGTTCGGTTTCGCGTGGCAGGAAGGTCCCGATTGTGGCGGGCCATTGGGTCCGTACAACCAAAGCGGGCGATTTCAGTTCTACCGGGCCGCACTCGACAAACTACGAACCGACGGCTTCATTTACCCCTGCACCTGTTCGCGCAAGGACATTCAATCCGCTGCCCGCGCGCCGCACGCCGCCGATGATGGTGAACCCGTTTATCCCGGCACTTGCCGCGCAAAACTAGAGATCAGAGGTCAGAAATCAGATGTCCGAGTTTCGGTCTCTGACCTCCGGCTACCGACCTCCGACCTCCGCTTTAATTGGCGTTTCCGCGTCCCTGATGGCGAGACCATTTCCTTCGAGGATGGCCACTATGGCCCGCAGCAATTTGTCGCGGGAAAAGATTTCGGCGACTTCGTTGTCTGGCGGCACGACGATGTCCCGGCCTATCAACTCGCCGTCATGGTGGATGATGCCGCGATGCGCATCACCGAAGTCGTGCGCGGTGCCGACCTGTTGAAATCAACAGCGCGACAGATCCTCCTTTACCGCGCGCTCGGCCTGCAACCGCCTGCCTTTTATCACTGTCCGCTGCTGAATGACGAAAACGGCACCCGTCTCGCAAAACGACATGACGCGCTTAGCCTGCGCAAATTGCGCGAGAACGGCGTTTCGCCCGAGTCCCTTCGTCACCAATGGATGTAGCCAGTGCCTTAACCGTCGTAGCAGCCGAGGTAACGAGGCTCTGACTGGTTTATTTATTCTGCCTTCCTCACTTAAAGTAAGCCTCGTTACCTCGTCTCCTGCAAGCGCCGGCGCCTTTGGCCGCGGCCTTGAAACTTTTCCAAAAAACATGCTTGACATCTTTACAACTGTAAAGAACTCTTTACGCCATTAAACAATAACCCATGCCCAAGCAAACTGTTGAACTTACCGAAGCCGAATGGTCCATCATCAAGGCCGTTTGGGAAAACGAACCGTGCGCCGCTCCCACCATTCAGGAGAAACTGCATAAACACAAGGAATGGACCTACAGCACCGTCCGCACCCTGATGGATCGAATGGTCGCCAAAGGTTTGTTGACCGCGGAGAAAATCCGCAACCTGACCTTGTATCGTTCCGCGATCACCCGCGCCCAGGCCCAAAAGGGCGAGCTGCTTTATGCGCTGAAACACGCCTTCAACGGTGCGCTGACCCCAATGATGCAATGCCTCTTTGACAATCACAACCTTAGCGCCGACGAACTCGCGGAATTGGAAACGTTAATCAAAGCAAAGCGGAAAAGACAAAAAGTAATAAGGAAACCATGAACCCATGAAAACAATTCCTGCTTTCTTGGATTCCTAATAAGAATCTATCTCATCATGGCTGCTCTAATCGAAAACCTGAATCTGTTCGGCCAGCGGTTTGTGGACTTCGCCCTGCCGATGCTCCTTCAATCGAGTCTGCTGATCGTTGTGATCTTCACGCTCGACTTCGTCCTTCGCAAGCGAGTTCGAGCCGTTATTCGTTATGCCCTCTGGACGCTGGTTCTGATCAAATTGATTTTACCACCCACATTCGCTTCCCCGACCGGCGTGGGCTACTGGCTGCCAGCCAAGCAACCCGACAAACCCGCCGTCTTGCCTGTGTCCGCACAGGTTACCGTCCGTTACACAGAAGCAGAGTCCGTCCACATCCCCATTCAATCGTTCACTCCCCTGCCCCTTTCAACGCCTTCACTGGCGTGGCCGGCGATTTTAGTGCTGGGGTGGGCAGGCGTCGCCCTCGGTTTGGTAACTTGGCTGGTTTTGCGCGGTCGTTTTGTCGGGCGAATGTTGGCGCGAGCGAACGATGCTCCTGAATCACTACTTGAGCTGTTGCAATCGTGCTGCCGGCAGTTGAAAATCAAGCGACCGATCCGGCTTAAATTCTCGGCTGAAGCAACCAGCCCCGCCGCCTGCGGATTGTCGCGTCCGACAATCTTGATTCCCGCGCAACTGGGGGATAAGCTGTCCGTGCTCCCAATGCGCGCCGTGTTGCTACACGAATTGGCCCACATCAAACGCGGTGATCTCTGGGTCAACTACGCGCAGACGTTGCTCCAGATATTTTATTGGTATAATCCCCTGCTCTGGCTGGCTAACGTCGTCATCCGTCGCGTGCGCGAACAGGCCGTGGACGAGATGGTGATGGTGGAAATGGGAGAGGAAGCCGACGCCTATCCAACCACTCTGCTCGAAGTGGCCAAACTTACGTTTACCCGTTCGGTATTGAGTTTGGGTTTGGTCGGCATCATGGAATCCAAGACTGCGTTATGGGAGCGGATTGACCGACTGATGGATTTCCGCCCACCTCGTAAGGCTGGATTAACTTTCACCTCGGCGCTGTGTGTCCTCGCGCTAGGTGCATTGGCTGTGCCGATGGGTAAGGCTCCGCCGCCTGTGCCGGTTGCCACGAATCTGGTCCACCGCGAGTACCGAGTTGATCTGGTAACCTTCGCTAGGAACCTCCTAAAACGCGGCGGCCTCCCCGAAATCCGTATCTCTAACGGAGACATTGGGCGTAGCCGTAACCGTAATGCCTATGATGGACCACTGGTTTCAGGCCGCCCAAATTCCATAGAAGAGCAGAAAAGTATTCAGAGCGCGCTACGTCGAGTGCTGGCGGAAGCGGGTGTGGAAACGCAGCCAACCGAAATTGATATGTGGCTATTTAACTGCAGTGAGGTGTGGGTGAAAACCGCTCCTGAAAAGTTGGCTGCGATAGAACGCGTCCTTGAGGAACTGAATGGGGCACCCTTGCAGGATGTATCTCGCTTGCTGTCGCCCGTACCGGTGTCGCGTTATTTGCCACTTTACAGTCGGCAAATTCGTTTAGAGAGCCAGACGGCAAGTGCCGAGAATGCGAAAGAGGTTTCCCAAAACAATGTGGACAAAACGACGAGAACAGAAACCAATGCTCCCGCAGCAGGGCAGACGAACCGTTTACCCACATTGATCCCACAAAAAGTCGAAGCCGCAACGCTGGTGCAAGATGGCAGGTTGCTCTACGAACTCGGTAAACTCGACGAGGCGGAATCAAAATTGAAAAGTGCTCTTGCACTCGACACAGATAATAAAGGGGCACATTACTATCTGAATCTGGTCGAGGAAACGCGACGTAATCCAAGCTCGCGCAGGTTAACGAACGATCTCCCACATGATGGCACGGCAACGAATCTTTACACGCGCATGTACAAAGTAGACCCGACCACCTTTCTTGACGCGGCACGACGCATCCTTGGAAAATCCACCATCTCCCCGGTACGAGACACCATTAGCAACTTCTTCGCTGCTGCGGGCGTGGACTTTCAGCCGCCAAAAAACGTCTTCTTTAATGACAGTAATGGAATGCTGATGGTTCGAGCCACACTGTCTGAACTGGACACAGTGGAACAAGCTGTGCAGGTGCTGAATATCGCGCCGCCGCAGATCGTGATCGAAACAAAGTTCATTGAGGTGACCGAGCAGGTTGCGAAGGAACTTTGGCGTAAATGGCCTCCCACAAACAACGTCGGGACCAACGCCTGGGGTTGCATACTTACTGACCTGCAAGTCAAGACGCTGCTCAATCAATTGGATTCGAAATCTGACGTGGACATTTTGAAAATGCCGCGAGTGACAACCCTGAGCGGCCGCCATACGCAAATTCAAGTCGAGGATATGCGAACGGTGCTGAAGGGCATCAACCCACAAGCGCTCACGCCTCCGGGTATCGCGCCCACGGATGGTGCTACGAATTCATTGTACTTGACCGACACGATTCCGTTCGGCCCGGCTCTCGACATGATCCCGTATGTGTCTGCCGATGGTTACACAATTTCGATGACTGTGATCCCCACGGTGACAGAATTCCTCGGTTATGATGAAAACCGAACCAGCCGCGTGCCTGTTTACATCAAAGGGAAAAAGGAATGGGTGACTATGCCGCTACCCAAGTTTCGAAATCGCCAGATCGTCACGAGCGCTCTCGTGTGGGATGGGCAGACATTGATGGTCGGAAACCCGATCGATGCGAACAACCAAATAGTGGAGAAGCCTGGCGACGGCAAGAAGCGCCTTTTCGTACTCGTCACGCCCACGATCATTGATCCCGGTGGCAATCGGGTTCACAAAGACGACGAGATTCCACCGGTGAAGCGCAAGTGAGTGGCTACGCTCCTGCTCTCTTTCCCACTACAGCGTACCCGTAACACCTGAAGAACTGCCGCTGCCTGGCCACCCGCAGCTTGCCCACAACGCCACTGCGGCCATGCCGCGGACCACCCGCCAAGCCGTCGCCAGCCATCCCAAGCTCTGGGTATCGTGCCGCCACATCCCAGCCGCCGTTGAGCGCATACCACTCGAACTTGCAAGTCGGTTTTGCAAAGCTTCCATCCAAGGTAGGGCGCGTCACTCCGTGCGCGCCGCCACTCGCAACCCACCCGCCGAACGGCGCGTACGGAGTGGCGCGCCCTACCACC
>PLJQ01000386.1 GCA_003140275.1 Limisphaerales bacterium | reverse complement strand
AAGGACCTCAAGGCGCGCGGCCTGCTCGATACCACGATCGTCCATTGGGGCGGCGAGATCGGGCGGCTGCCCGTGACCGAGAACCACGGCGCGGTTGAGAAGGCCGGGCGCGACCACAACGGCCAGGGATTCAGCAGTTGGCTCGCGGGCGGCGGCATCAANNTACGGCGAGACCGACGAGTTCGGGCACAAGGCGGTCGTGAATCCGGTCAGCCCGAACGATTATCACGCGACGTTGCTTCACCTCTTCGGCCTCGACCACACCAAACTCCTTTACTTCCACAACGGCCAGGAGGAACGCATCACCGACAGCAAACCGTGCCGCGTGGTGAAGGAGATTTTACACGACGCATGAATTGGAACGGGCAAGGGGTAGAAAATATCCGGTAGCGGCTTGATTTCACGGCAGAATTGAGGTGGAGTTTGCTCCAATTACGAGCTTCGATGCAGAATTGTGGCAGCTTTGAGAACGGAATGGAACGTGGCGGGCCGGCCAACTGGGGCGTGCTTCGCGAATCTATTTTCCTTTTTTGCCTGACTCGACAGTTTTCGATTGAAGGCCCGTCATCGTTAGCAGCGGCAGCACCGTGAAATGTCCGACGTCGTCATAGACGATCACGCACGCCGACTTCGGCGGCAATGAAATGTAATCCGGGTGCGGCACCCGATACTCTTTGCCGTCGGCCATGCGTAATGTGAAGGGAACGCCGCTCGCCACCGCCGACTCAACCTGCTCTCTAGTCATGGCCACAGCATTGCCCAGGATTAGCGAACTCGCAAGCGCTTCTTCACCCGCACTCCGGCTATCGACAGATGATCCAGAATCAATTCTGCTGTGCTCATGGGAACACCCTAACACAATTTGTTCTCTGCCTGCAAGCCGTCAGAAGGAGGTGCGCAAACCCGCGGTGCCGCGCGTGCAAGAATAATGTCATCCGCTAGAGCGTTTGCCTTTTGTAGTAAACTTCCTTTGCCTCAGCTATATCGTTCTCAAACCCAGCGAAACTTCTGTTCATTGCTTCATAGTAGCCGGGTGGGGTTTCCATGCCATAACCTGCTGCCCTGAACAGCAGACAGAAAAAGGACGACAGCTTGCCAACAAACCCGGCTGCATAAGTAGTCTCCAGCACTAATGTTCTGAAGCAGTCAATTTTGGCTACACCTCGGCTCCTGTGTACAGCTTCTTTGAGCTTCTTCTGGTCGCGCGTGAGCGATAGATCACCATTTGCATGCGCGATGCAATTTCGAATGATGCGAAAATCATCGAGTTGGTCCCAGATTCGGGGATGCTTGAGAGTGACTGTGGTCGGAGCCGCCTGTAGCCAGCCTCGAAAGTTCAGGATGAATCCTTTATTCTTGTTCTTTTTTTCCTTGCCAAATCTCCGGAACTCTGGCTTACCGGGATACATCTTGGCGAAATCGTTTATGAACTGACAAGCGTGGCTCTCGCACAGCATGTATAGAGACACAACCGCCGAATAACGCAGCGACCTAGCCATTTCCCTGTCGAATCTCTTTAGATGGCTTTTGAGAAGCTTCCGGGCACCGGCAAATTCCAGCATGCCACCTGTTCCACATGACCTCACAATCTGTTCCACTCCCGACCGCTTAAGGTCTTCCAAGCTCCATTCCATCATGTTGAGATAATCCCCCAGCTTCTCAAATGAGATCATTGTTGCGGTAACGAACGCATCCCTGTTGATCCGCTCAATATCTGTAGTTGCATTGGGTGAATTGGCTTTCTTACTCAAACCGGCCTCCTTTCTCTTGATTTACGGAAACTCCGTTGCTCAGTCGAGCGCATACCGTTCCGGGAGGAATTCATATGCAACGCACTCCCAAACCAGTTGTCTGTATTGCCGCGTAAATTTCAGTTGACGTATCGGGTCGCTGATAAACGCCACCTCCAAGTGAGTATTGGTCAGTCTTACCAATGCCAATCGGTAGGCAACTTCCTTTTCTCTCGCCACCGCCTCTTCGTTGCTGGTTAGGGTGAAAGCCTGTCTTGGATTCTCGATAGATTTAACTTCAATAAAGACGTCTTCACCTTCAGATGTACGCCCCTCAATGTCGTAACCGAGTTTTTGAAGACTGACATCCTCGACTTGCCAACCCCACGAGCGAAGTAACTCCAAAACCCTTTGTTCCGCTCCGCGCCAACGCTTCAATGGAATTCCCTGCACTGCTGATTTAGGAATCGCACTTGGGCCGGCCGCTTGCGGCAACGCATGGGGTTGAGTCGGAACGATACCAGCTTTGATGAGTTTGCTTTCCATCTCCTGCATGTATTTTTTGGCCGCTGCATAATCCGTTTTCAATGAGTCATCCGTAACGACTGATATGGGGCCTTCAGGTGTCGACCAGGCTGCAATCACCTCATCTGAAAATCGACGTTGCCCATGTTCATCAAGGTTGTTCGCAAGACTGGCCCGAATGTTTGCAGCAGCAATAGCAAGCGAGCGGGCTTCCTCCAATTTCGACGTTGAAGCCGCCATCTCCTCCAAGGGTGCGGCCAATACTGAATGATGGCCGTCCTTCGCAATTTTGAACGCAAGTTCCAAAGCTGGAGAATAAGTTAGGGGCTGAACGTTAAGTTCTGCAGCCTGCGCTTTATCGAGAAGTTTTACTTCGCCCGTCACCGGGTCCTTTATCAATCGATCAAGCAAGGCCTTCAGTTCCTTAATTGCAGAACCACTTCGCTGCCGCAAAATCAAGGCTGCTGCTGCCACAGCGGGATGATTGATGTCATCTTCCACTTTGGAAATGACGCGCGATGTGGTTTGGATAGCTTCAGACCGGTTTTCATCGTAATCAGCTTCCGCAATTGTTTCCGTTAGAACCATCGTGCGGTACGTTTTGGCGCAAGATTGACCGTGACCCGAGGGGCGACACCCGGTCATCAATTCAAAATAGTCTGGAAATGTCTGATGCCGATCCCATCCCTGTTCCCTCAGCTTCTCCCATGCTATTCTAGCGGCGCAAAGAATTTTTCCGGCGTATTGATGACGATAGTGGTGCTTTTTCCGAGCGTCCTCAAGATCATCCCTGTTGAAAGTCCGGGCGAGTTCCGCAAAGCGTTCAAGCTTCTCCGTGTGCAGCAGCCGTACCAGTTCGGCGTAGTTGGGAAGCAACTCTTCGGCTGTCGCTTCGGGTGTCACGCTCATATCAAACGCGATACGTTTCCGAGATGTAGCCAGAACCGTTAGGTTTTTCAGGTTGGTTTCTCATTTTATTCCAAAACAGGAACAAACTCATAGGAATTTGCTTTTTTATGTTGCGCCGTTTGGGGCGGGTTGCTTCTCGTTTGTGTTCATGCGAGGAGTCTGCGCTTAGCCATTTCCAGTGGCAAGTGCCGGTTTGAGCTTCTCGCTGGCTCTTGGCGGCGATGACCGTGGTGGCTGGATGCAACAGTTCGCCTCAATCTCAAGGCTGTTCACAACTTCAACTCCGCATCCGTCACCGCGCCGAGTGAGGCGCAAATCATTTTCCGACTCGCTTTTTTTGCGAACCTGTTGTTAAGTATTCCAGAATGCACCGTTACCAGATTTCCGTGTTGATTGGCTGTTTGCTGTTCGTTGCCGCGCCGGTCATCGCCGCCGCTCCGCCGACGTTCGAGAAGGACATCCGCCCAATTCTCAAGGCGCATTGTCTTGATTGTCACGGCGAGGGCGAGAAGTTGAACGGTGGTCTCGACCTGCGCCTGCAAAGGCTGATGCTCAAGGGCGGCGAAGACGGCCCGGTAATCGTCCCTGGCAAGCCCGACCGGAGTTTGCTGTTCAAGCTGGTTCACAGCGGCGAAATGCCGAAGCGCGACAAAAAACTCACAGGCAAAGAAGTCGAGTTGATCAAGCAGTGGATCGCCACCGGCGCAAAGACCGCCCGTCCCGAGCCCGCCGAGTTGGGCAAGGGCGGTGGCATCACCGAGGAGGAGCGCGCCTTTTGGTCGTTCCAGCCGATTCGCCAGCCGAAGATTCCAGCGACGAAACCCAAAGATCGCGTCCGCACGCCGGTCGATGCGTTCCTGCTGGCTGCGATGGCGAAGCAGAAACTTGGTTTCTCGCCCGACGCCGAAAAGGTCTCGTTGCTGCGCCGCGCCTGCTTTGATCTTACCGGGCTGCCGCCAACGCCAGCCGAGGTTGAGTCCTTTCTGGCGGACACGGCGTCCGACGCCTACGAAAAGCTGATCGACCGGTTGCTTGACTCTCCGCATTACGGCGAACGTTGGGGCCGCCACTGGCTTGACATCGCGGGTTATGCCGACTCGGACGGATACAGCGACGCCGATCCGCCGCGCGCTTACTCCTACAAGTATCGCGACTACGTCATCCGTGCCTTCAACGAGGACAAACCATTCGACCAGTTCATCACCGAACAACTCGCGGGCGATGAACTTGCGCGCGCGACCCAGGGTAATTCGCAAGCCGCGCTCACCGACCCGCAAAGGCGCGAGTTGCTCATCGCCACCGGCTTCCTGCGCATGGGCGCCGACGGCACCGCGACGCCCGCCGTGGACCAGGACATGGTTCGCAACCAGGTCGTCGCCGACACGATCAAGATCGTGTCCACATCGCTGCTCGGTTTATCCGTTGGCTGCGCGCAATGCCACGATCATCGCTACGATCCGATTCCGCAGACCGATTATTACCGGCTCCGCGCGGTGATCGAGCCGGCGTATGACTGGAAGAACTGGCGCACGCCGGACCAGCGCCTGATTTCGCTCTACACGGAGGCCGATCGAAAGAAGGCCGCTGAAGTCGAAGCCGAAGCGAAGAAACTTGCCGACGAAAAGGACACGAAACAAAAGCAGTACATCGAAGAAGCGTTGACGAAGCATCTGGAGAAATTTGAACCTCCTTTGCGCGAACAACTCCGCGCCGCTTACGATATGCCTGCCGACAAACGCACAGTGGAGCAAAAGAAACTCCTCGCTGATAATCCCAGCGTGAACATCAACGCCGGCGTGCTCTATCAATACAACCAAAAGGCTGCCGATGAGTTGAAGGCGATGGACGCAAAAGTTGCCGAGGTTCGCGGACGCAAACCGCCGGAAGATTTCGTCAGCGTCCTGACTGAACCGGCGGACAAGCTGCCGGTCACGTACCGCTTCCATCGCGGTGATCCGAAACAGCCCAAGGAAGCCATCCACCCTGGCGGATTGAGCGTGCTCGCGCCCCCCGGCCAGTCAAGCGAGTTGCCGGAGAAAGATCCGAACCTGGCGACGAGTGGACGCCGGCTCGCCTTCGCGCGCTGGCTCACCAGCAGCACGAACCCCCTCGTCGCGCGGGTGCTTGTGAACCGCGTCTGGCTGCAACATTTCGGTCGTGGCCTGGTCGGCACACCGTCGGACTTTGGCGCGATGGGTGAGCGTCCGTCCCATCCCGAATTGCTCGACTGGCTCGCGAGCGATTTTGTCGGGCACGGCTGGCAGTTGAAGCGGTTGCACAGACTCATTATGACGTCCACCGCTTATCGCCAATCCTCGCGCCGCAATTCCCGCGGCGACCAGCGCGATCCGGAAAACCGCCTCTATTGGCGCAAACCGGTTCAACGCCTCGACGCCGAAATCATTCGCGACGCCATCCTGTCCGCCGGCGGCGTGTTCAACGAAAAGATGTTCGGCCCACCGGTGCCGGTGCGCCCGGATGTGCATGGCCAGATCGTGGTCGGCCTCGACAAGACCGTAGGCGACAACAAAATGCCGGTCGAAGAGCCGCTCAACGGGGAGGAGTTTCGGCGCGGGGTTTACGTCCAGGTGCGGCGCAGCCGTCCGCTGGCGATGTTGCACGCGTTCGACGCGCCGGTGATGGAAGTGAACTGCGAACGCCGCCAATCCTCCACCGTCGCTACGCAATCGCTGATGCTGATGAACAGCCAGTTCATTCTCGACCAGGCCGCGCGCTTCGCCCAGCGCCTGCACTCGGAAGGGGGCGATGATGGTGCCCGCCAGGTGGCGTGCGCCTGGCAACTGGCCTTTAGCCGGAGTCCGACCGCACTCGAACTGGCCGACGCGCTCGCGTTTCTGTCCCGGCAAGTGAGCTACTTGAAAACTGCCGGCGAGAAAGAGGCCGGCGAAAAGAAAGACGAAAAGGCGAAACCCGCCGCGAAACCCGCGCCTGAACTGCAAGCCCTCACCGATCTCTGCCAGGCGTTGCTCAGCGCGAACGAATTTCTCTACGTGGACTAACCGTGAGAGGGATGATTGCGTGCCATTGCGGTGATGGCCGGCAGTTGCCCGTCAGGACGGGTGAAGGGGTTGCGTTTTTGACATTCATTTCGAGGACTGTGCCAAAAGCCCTCAGGCCTGAACAGACCTGAGGGCCGGGGAGCATAGAAGCAACCCAAAAAGAGTTATTTCTTCAGCGACTTCTGCATGTTCTCAAGCGCCTTGGCGGCGTCTTCGGCCGTTGTGTTGGCCACATCGGTAACCCGCGTTTTCAGTTGTTCGACGACATCCTTAATGGCTTCCTGCTGCTCAGACGTCAATTTGGCATCCTTGGCCAGACCCTGGAGCGACGCCATGGCGCCGGCATAATCCGCGGACTTGATGTCGGAAACGGCCGAATCCACTTTGCTTTTGGTCGCCGGTTCAGCGGATTCGAAGCTGCTTTCGAGTTTTCCAGTATCCACGCTGCTCTTCCTGGCGCAGCCGGGGAATACCAAGGAGACGGTGACAGCCGCCGTCAGAATCCACAGGTATAGTTTCATTTTGCTTGATGAGTTGAAGTTTGATCGGTTTGGTTTTGACTGTGGGCCGAGGGTAAAAAAGCTGCCGTGCCTCGTCAACGGATTTTCCAACCCCTGGCTTATTTTTTATCCGGCTTCAGGTGCTTCTCAAAGAAAGCGAGCATCGCCTTGTCCGCCTTCTCCACATCCGCGCCCTTGAAACCGTGGCCCGCTCCATCGAGCGTGAGCAACTCCACTTCGACCTCGCAGGCTTTCAATCGATCGACAATCCAGGTCGCCTGCTCGTAGGCGACGTATTTGTCCTCCGTGCCGTGGATGCACAGGGTTGGCGCGGCGTTCGGCGTGACCCAATAAAGCGGACTGCCCATGATGTGTTTGCGGTGTTCCTGTTCCAGATTGCCGCCGAAGAACAACGGCAAGACTTCCGCTGCATCGACACTCTTGCCATACGACTTCGTGAAATCACTCGGGCCATAAAAATTGACCACGCACGCCACGCTGCTCGACTGTTCTGGATTGCCCCCATCGCCCTCGAACTGTTTGACGCCGGCCGTCACGCCGAGAAACTGCGCGAGATGCCCGCCCGCCGACCCGCCCGTGACGCCGATGCGATCCGGGTCGAGGTTGTATTTTTTTGCGTTGGCCCGCAACCAACGGACGCCGGCCTTCACGTCCTGCACCGCCGCGGGGAATTGATACTTGGGTGACAACCGATAACTCACCGTTATGGCGACATAGCCTTGTTGAGCCAGCGTCAGACAAAGTTTGTTGTAACCGTCGCGATGGCCGGCGCGGAATCCGCCGCCGTGAATGCACACAATCGCCGGGAACGGGCCGCTCCCGCTTTTCGGTCGGGCCAGATTGAGTTGGAGGTGCTGATTGTCAGGATTTGAATACTCGATGCCCGGCTCAAAAACGACGTCCTCTGGAACGGCCAGATCCGCCGCCAGGATGGCCGGGTCAAGGGCCATTAAAAGGAAAGCACTCATCAGCATCCCACCCAACCTCCCGCGAGATTTCTTCAAAGATTCAGCAGGCAAAAATCGGTTCGTGTTTTTCATGCGCCTGAAAGTGAAGTAAAATGCCGCCAAAGCCAACGAGTAAATTGCCCTGGCGAACTGTGCTCCCGGATTGAGTTGCGGAAGGGACGATGATGATTAAACTTCAAACTGAATGAGCAAAGAAGCGGAGAGCAATCGCAATCCGGCGCTCCAATTCGTGATCGCGCTGGCAGTGGTTCTCGGCGGCATCGCGGTGGGTTCAATCGTGGTCATGCGGCAGGAGAAACCTTCCGTCAATCAAGTCCGACCCGGTTTGACGAGGCCGCCGAAGGCTAGTGTTTTCGACACCAACGAGATGGTTTGGATTCCCGGCGGCACATTCTGGATGGGCTCCGACGAAGGGCAGACCGACGAGCGACCGGTGCATGCAGTGACCGTGAACGGTTTTTGGATCGATAAAACCGAGGTCACCAACGAAGAGTTTGAGAAATTCGCGCGCGCGACCGGTTACGTCACCTTCGCCGAGCGCAAACCCGACCCGAAGGATTTCCCCGGTGTGCCGGTGGAAAAGCTGGTCGCCGGCTCCGTCGTCTTCAGCCCGCCGCCCGGCGAAGTGCCCTTGGATAATCATTATGCCTGGTGGAGCTACGTTCCGGGCGCGAACTGGCGCCACCCCGAAGGACCGGACTCCACGATCCAAGGCCGCGAAAAGCATCCGGTGGTCCATGTTTCCTGGGACGATGCGATGGCTTGCGCCCGATGGGCGGGCAAACGATTGCCGACCGAAGCCGAATGGGAATTTGCCGCGCGCGGCGGACTGGCCCGGCAACCCTACGTGTGGGGCAAAGAGCAGGTGCCCGGCGGCAAATGGCAGGCGAATATCTGGCAGGGACGCTTTCCCAACGAGAACACGGCGGCCGATGGCTTCAAAGGTGCCGCGCCGGTGGCCAGTTTTCCGCCCAACGGCTACGGACTTTACGACATGGCCGGCAACGTCTGGGAATGGTGCGCCGATTGGTATCTGCCCGATTACTACGCGCACAGCCCGAAGGAAAACCCGCCCGGCCCGGACACCAGTTTCGACCCCAATGAGCCGGGCGCCATGAAGCGCGTGCAACGCGGCGGCTCTTACTTGTGCAGCGATCTCTATTGCATCGGTTATCGCCCGAGCGCGCGAATGAAGAGCACCCCGGATACCGGTCTGTCGCACACCGGCTTTCGGTGCGTGCGGTCGAAGTGAGCGACGAACACGTGTCTTGCGACAGTTCTGATCGTTTGCGGCTTAATCTATGAAAAGTCGATCGCGTTGTTGTCCGCGCGGTTGCTTCACACTTTCGGCAACTTGCGGACAAGGCTGTCCGCGCTCCGGCGATATGGCGAGGCTCTATTCAGATTTCGGATTCAAGATTTAAAATTGAGCCTCCTTACGTTGGCTGCTACTCAGATTACTTCTTCTCTTCGGCGGGTTTGAGCGGCCATTGCGTTGACTCCGTTCGAGCGGTCTTCAGATACGCCTCGATCTTCGCCAGGATCCCGGGATTTTTGCCCGCGACGTTTTCCTCCTCGCCGGGATCAGTTTTAAGGTTGTAAAGTTCAAGCGGTTGGCCGGGGGACAATCGCACCGCTTTCCAATCGCCCATCCGCACTGCTTGTTTCGACCCGCGCTCGTGAAATTCCCAATACAGAAATTCGTGCCGCCGGGATTGCTTCCGGCCGAGCAGCGTCGGCAAAATGGAAAGACCGTCGAGGTTCGGCGGCGGTTTGACGCCGGCGATTTCCGCCGCGGTCGGCAGAAAATCCCAAAACGCCCACGGCAAATCACTGACGGTGCGGGGTTTGATTTTACCGGGCCAGCGGACGAGGGCCGGCACGCGGATGCCGCCTTCGTAGAGATCGCGCTTGAGGCCGCGCAGCGGGCCGCGACTCTCGAAGAAATCGGGATCATTGCCGCCTTCCTTGTGCGGGCCGTTGTCGCTGGAGAAAAACACAACCGTGTGGTCGTCGATGTTCAAATCCTTCAGTTTGGCCAGCAGGATCCCCACGTCGCGGTCGAGACGGCTGATCATCGCGGCTTTGTTTTTTTCCGGTTGCGGCCAGGGTTCATGGGCGTACGGCGAGTCGTCCGGCGTCTCCATGCCGTTGCCGGTGGCGCTCTTCAATTCATTGTTGGCGTGCGGGATCGTGTAAGCGAGATACAGAAAGAATGGATGGTCCTTGTTGCGATTTACGAAACTCAGCGCCTCGCGGGTGAACTTGTCGTGGGAATAGTCGCCCTTTTGACCGTTCTGATTTTTTTCCAGCGGGACGCGAACTTCGGTCCCTTGTGAATCACCGCGCCAGAGAAATTCCGGATAGTAATTGTGAGCATGTTGCTGGTCAAGATAGCCGAACCATTCGTCAAAACCCTGCCTGCCGGGAATGCCGGTCGAACCTTCCAGGCCGAGTCCCCATTTGCCAACGAGACTGGTGCGATAGCCGGCCTGTTTCAAAACCTGGGCGACCGTCACATCCTCCGGCCGCAAGGCGAGCGTGGAGTTTCCGCGAATCCAGCCGTGTCCCGAATGCAGACCGGTCATGAGCGCGCAGCGCGACGGCGCGCAAACGGTGCTGCCGGCGTAGGCGCTGGTGAAACGCATTCCTTCAAGCGCCATTTGATCGAGGCCCGGTGTTTTGATTTTCTTTTGCCCGAAACAACCGACGTCGCCATAGCCCAGGTCATCCGCGAGAATGAAGATGATGTTCGGTTTGTGCTGTGGGTTCGGACGGGTTGCGTTGGGCGGCTGGACGTCGGCAGAGCAGGGGAATGGTCTCACCATTAAACCGGCGGCAATCAGCAGAAGCAGTTGTTGCCGGAATCCCGATGAAATTATTTTGGACATGGCGGTTGGTCTATTTTTGAAGAAACCGCGCGCGTCGTCCAATCAATTCAGATGATGATTCAGTCGCGAAACGACTGGGGAAATTGGCCAGGGACGCAAGTCCCTGGAATTGCAGTTCGCATCCTCAGCGTCCTGAAAGGACGCGGGCAGAACATGCATTCCACCGTCCTTTCAGGACGCATTCCGTTTGGATTCAAGTTTCCAGGGACTTGCGTCCCTGGCTAATTTCCTCGGCTCCTTCGGAGCAATCGAAATAACGAGACTCTGACCAATTTCGGATCTCGGATTTTTCAGCCAGAGCCTCATTACTTCGGCTGCTACGTTT
The DNA here is from genome assembly GCA_003140275.1 of Limisphaerales bacterium. GTDB lineage: Bacteria > Verrucomicrobiota > Verrucomicrobiia > Limisphaerales > PALSA-1396 > PALSA-1396. Next base: position 2,593 of record PLJQ01000386.1, on the reverse strand, counting down.
TGATGATCCAAACGCGCTTTCAACGGCGCTCAGATAAGCCTTGTAGCCGTCCGTAGGCAGTTGAACGCGACTCGCAAGACGATTTTTCAAATCATGGATAGATATGCACGGCCATTCCAAACTGTCAAAGGTTGCTGGCACAGCTTGTCCGCTTGTCCGCCGGGCCTGCTCCTTCGCCCGGCTGAGCGCCGGTAACAGCAGGGCCGTCCAGAGATGGCCCTGCCGGCGCTCCGCAGCATGGCCGCAGCGGCGTTGCGGGCAAGTTGCCAAGGGGCCTGATAGCGGCAGTTCCGCCCGCTGTTGTTCTGCGCCACGGAGGATGCCTGTGGACGGATTGCCAGGCACATTCGCCGCGCTAAAAAGCGGCCTCCGTTTCCGAAGGCCGCTACAAGTTTGCTTCAGTAGTTCCAGGATTTTTACGCCGGCGGTGTCGGCGGGCCGAATGGCCGCGCACTGGTGTCCACGTCGCAGCCCCCGCTTCGCCGCTTAGCGGGAGAAGAATACGGTTGACGGCCACAACCTGACGAAAAGATCGCGTCGCCAATCCCGGTTGCGGACGGCGTGAAAACCTGCGCTGGTGTCCCAACCTGTTCCCTAGCGGTGACCTCGCGCGTGCGAACTGCCCCCGTGAAAACCTCCGCCAAAACCGCCCCCGTGGAAACCGCCACCATGGAATCCATGCCCGAATCCGAAACCAAGCGCTACGCCTGGGAAAGGAATTCCCCAGTAACCGCCGTAGTAGTAAGGGTAGGAGGAGTAGTATGGGTAGGAGTCATAATAGCCGTACGTTGGCGCGGGAGACGCGTACACTGGCGGGGGTGAAGCATAAACCGGCGCCGTCTGGACATAAGCGGCTGGGGGCTGCGCGACTGCGGGCGCGTACTGGGCGCTCGCGGCGACCGAATTGTCCGGCGGTGGCGCGGTGGCAGCGACATACGTTTCCGGCCCGGCCCGGCGCTGACCCAGCATGGCAGTGAGCACGCGATCCGACACTCCCTGCTCCCGCAAGTAAACGATTTCGTTCGCGCCCAAGTTGTAGGTCCTTCGGGAACTCCCGACAAAAGCGACGATCGTGTCGTCGTTGACTTGCGCGCGCGCCAGCTTCAATACTTCCGCCGCGCCCGACGACAATTCAACCGGGCTGCCCGCGCTGGCGGACGCCGTGACAGTCACGTTCGGGGTGGTTGTGGAAGTCGAGGAATTCTGTGCCGCAAGGTCCATGGTGGACTGGCCAAACAAGGCCAAGCTCGCAATGGCAACCAGCGGCATTGGAAACATTCGCGTTTTCATAATATTGATTTTTGTGTCTGGATTAACATCGCGCAAGCCGGCCAAGCCGTCAAGTACGTTAAATTGCTGGCGGATTTCCAGAGGGTCAAAGTCGTTGGTAGAAAAGACCATCGACCGATGAAGGCGACGCAGGCATATCGGTGGTAATCCAAACCAAACCAGTCGCAGCACATATTCCATGACGCAACGAATCAATCTCCTTTCGCCGCCGCGCAACGCGCCTTCCTTGGCGTGAAATTCCTGCGATAGCGGGCAACGAAGGTCATTTTGGCTCGCCACGAGGTTCGGTGGCCGTTAGGTTTTGCCATCATGTGGACACTCGCCGTGCCGTTCTGGGAATTGATTCTGCGCGCGCTGATCGTGTACGCCTTTTTACTCGTGCTGCTGCGCCTGACGGGCAAACGGCAGATCGGCCAACTGGCACCGTTCGATCTGGTGTTGCTGCTGGTCTTGAGCAACGCCGTTCAAAACGCGATGAATGGCGGCGACAACTCCCTGTTGGCAGGCATCATCCTCGCCGTCACACTCGTGGCGTTGAACGGCGTGGTTGGCTTGCTCACCTTCAAGAGCAAGAAACTCGAACAACTCATCGAGGGACGGCCGGAGGTGTTGATCCATAACGGCAAGCTCTACGAGGCCGTGCTGCATCGCGAGAAACTCACGATTCACGAGCTGAACGCCGCGTTGCGCCAGGCGGGTTGCGTCTCGGTTGAAGAAGTTCATTGCGCCATGCTGGAAACCAACGGGCACATCAGCGTGGTGCCCAAGCCAGTTGTCCCCGGAAAGCCGGGACAATAATATGCGCCAAGTTGTCATCGAAAATCCGGTCATTAACTCGCCATTCGAGGAACCGAAACGGCATTTCCGGTTTTCCGATGAAGGGATCACCAATGAGATCGTCGAAGCCCGGCGCGAGAGCGCCTACTTCATTCCCATTGCCGCGCCGCGCAAGAAAGGCAAAGACCAACTCTATTTCGAGACCGAGTGGACGAAGGACCGAATTGAGCCGAACAAGTTCATCAACCAAGTTCGCAGCCGGGTAAAGCAATGGCACGAGAACAAACATTTTGGCGTCACGCGAACGACGGCGCAGCTTCTCCAATACTGGACCCGTCCCGACCGTGAGCGCCGCCTTTTCTTCTGCCAGATCGAAGCCCTCGAAACTCTCATCTATCTGACCGAGGTGGCGAAGCAGCAGGGCGACACCTGGATTGAAAACGCACTCCACACGGCGAACGCCGACGCCAACCCGCTCCTTTATCGCCTCGCTTGCAAAATGGCGACGGGCAGCGGCAAAACGGTT
>PLJQ01000116.1 GCA_003140275.1 Limisphaerales bacterium | reverse complement strand
GAACAGCACCGTGGTGGACAGCGGTGTCACGGAGTAAATAAACACGAAGAGCCAGCTCTGCCACCGGCTCTGCGACAGCTTCTTTCCCAGGAATTCCAGTTCATCCGTTTTGTGCCGTTTGATGAATAGGCCGGCAAACCGGGGGATGTAGAGACTCGTCAGGTATCGTCCCAGAGTGGAACCCGAAACACAGAGCGGCAACACGATCCACGGGTTCAAGTGGAATTTGACCAACAGAAATACCGCGACCGTCCAGGCGGGTGGCGCGAACAGCGGAATGACATCCACGGCGAGCGCCGAAAGAAAGATGACCCCATACAGCCACGTCACGCCGACAACCTCTCCCGCGCCACGGCCAACTGCGACCGGCCCGGCGCCAGTTCCGCGGGTCCGACGCGTTCCCGAAACGTCATCAGCCGGAGGTTGGTCGCCGGGTCGGCTTCCGCTTCGTACATGACGGGACGTTAAGATACCGGCTGCCACCGCACAAGCCCGGACGTGCGCCGGTTGGAGTGGGATTAGTGGTTACAACAAACCGCTGAACGTGCTCGCTCATTTTGTGGATGCGCGACGGCGTTTCTTCTGAGTGGGAATCAGCGGGGCGGTGATTTTTTCATAGAGGGCGAACAGGTATTCGACGCGGTGCCGGTCGCTGGGGAACGGTTCGGGCCGGTAACAACGATCCACGGCGCGGTCGAGTTCTTGGTGCGACTTCAGCAGCGGAGCCGGCATCGTCAACGGGTCGTAGAGATCAGCCAGCGTCGAGGTCGGGAACTGCGCCCGTGCGTCTAACACCGCCTGCGCCGCCGCTTCCACCGCCACCCGCTGCTTGTCCGTCACCACCGCCGGCCACGGGTAGTTGTTGTAAACGAGATTCGTGGAATAACGGTAGTCGGACTTGATGCGACCGCACACCGTTTTGACCCACGCCATGTGCATCTCAGAGGAAAGGACACCAAAATGATAAAGCGTGGCGTCCGGTATTGCGGAACAACTGTTGTGGACAATGTGATTTGGAGAGAAATAGCCGAACGGAACATATCGGCGTAGTTGGGATGTGTGCTGCGGGACTAACATGTACCGCGTTTTCGGTTGTCTGATTTCGGCGAACAAAGTCGGCTGGTTGGCCATTTCGCGCGTTGGTCCTTTCTTGCTGGCAAGACGGAAGTCGCGAACTGCCTCGACGCGCTTCTTGATTCCGGTAATGGAGCGAATTTCTGATGGCGACGCATCAACGAGCCAGAGACACCAACGCGGAATTGAGTAGAGGTACTCTTCGGCGCACAGCAGCGGGCGGATGAACTGCTTGGCTTCAGGATTCGCCTCCAGGAATTCTTTGCGATCTTGCTCCTCGACGATGAGATGGCCGCCGTCAGTCGGCTTGTTGCCGTACATGCACTCCGGCACTTCGCAGACGGGTGTGCTCCGCGACGCAATGGCGACATCTGAACCTTCGATAAGGTAGGGGCTGATGTTGCCGGCAGTGCTCACAGTCGCTTTCTCACCGTCGTCTGCGTAGTCATAGATGCGCTTGCCACCGGTATCGAAAGCGCCGAAGCCAATGATCACGACGTGAACGTGCGCCTTACCGCGCGCTTCGCTTTCCCATGCGAAAGTGCGATGACCGAAATGAATCTTCAAGCCGTACCGCTGAAACAACGGTGGCCAGAGCGCGCCGACTTGCTCGCCTTGCGTAATGGAATTTGTCGAGACAAACGCGACTGGTATGCGGGTGTGGTGAATGTACTCAGCGGCGCGCTTGTACCAAGCGGTCACGTAGTCGAGAACGCCGGTGCCGGTAATGTCACTCCAGACGAGCTCCATGTCCGCGCCTTGCTCGCCATTCATGAGATGCTTCCCGACGAATGGCGGGTTGCCGAGGACGAAGGAGCATTGTTCTGGCGGGAGGACAGTGCGCCAGTCGATGCGCAGCGCGTTGCCCACCACGATGTGCGGCGAGGCGCGCAGCGGGAGGCGGAGCACGAGTTGCGAGAACGCCTGCGAGAGCGCGATGTTCGCCTGGTGATCGGTCAGCCAGAGTGCGACCTCGGCGATGCGCGCGGGAAATTCTTCAACTTCGATGCCGTAGAACTGGTGGACGTTGAGTTTGGAGAGCCGGTTCACGTCGTCGAGCGACATTTCGTGCTGTTGGCCGTGGAGTTCCAAGAGGACTTCGAGTTCCAGTTTGCGAAGTTCGCGGTAGGTGAGGACGAGGAAGTTGCCACAGCCGCAGGCGGGATCGAGGAAGTGGAGGCTGGCCAGCTTGTCGTGAAACTCTTGCAGGCGCGCGGTGCGGCGGGTGGACCGGTCGGCCTTGATGCTTTCAAACTCGGCGCGAAGGTCGTCGAGGAACAGGGAGCGGATGAGTTTGAGGATGTTCTTCTCCGCCGTGTAGTGCGCGCCGATCTGCCGGCGTTCCTTGCTGTCCATGACGGCCTGGAACAGCGAGCCGAAAACGGCGGGGGAGNNTCGTTTCCCAGCGGAAGGCGCAGCAGGCTAGCAGACCATTGCGCATGTCGGCGTTGAACTCGGCGAATTCCAGATGCTCGGCAAAGAGTTCGCCGTTGACATAGGGGAACTGGCTGAGTTCCTCGTCGAGGTTGCGCTGGCGCTGCGGGGTGTCGGTGTTGAGGATGCGAAAGAGTTGTTCCAGCCGGACACCGAGATCAGAGCCGTCCTCGGCGGTGCGGTCGCGGAGGAACAATTCAAAGGCTTTCTGCGGGAAGATGCCGTTGTCCTCGGCAAAGAGACAGAAGAGGATGCGGACGAGAAAGCGTTTGAGTTCGTGGCCGGTATAGCCGCCCGCTTCCAAAGCGTCATGCACGTTGCACATGAGTTGCGTGGCTTCGAGGTTGGCGGGGTCTTCGGGATTGAGCCGGTGCTGGGTGTAGCCGGCGATAAACGCGAAGTGGCGGATGAATTTGTAGAAGTCGGCCAGCGGGAATTCGACGGTGGGCGGCAGGCGCAGGAGCAACGGCGCGTCCGGGTCCTGCTCCGGCTCCAGATCGTGGAGGGCAATGCGCGCGAAATCCGAGACGATCAGCCAGCGGGGAATCTCGCGGTCGCGCCCGGTGTCCTTGAGGCCGCGGATGTAGTCCATGCCCTGGGCGTGGGCCTTGTCGAGAGCGGCCCCGGCGGACTTGTGCTCGGCGAGCAGGCGGGCCGGCCAGAACAGGTCAATGAAGCCCCAATCGCCGGAGAGCTTTTTTACCGGCTCTTCGAAGGTGGCGACGGTGCGGCGACGGACGCCGAAGACGTTGAAGAACTCGTTCCAAAAGGTTTGGCGCTCGGCGGCTTCGCGGGTTTCGCCTTGCCATTCCTTGGCAAAAGCGATGGCCCGGTGGCGAATCTCGTTCCATGAAAGCGGCACGGCGCGCAGTGTGCCAATACGTGCCGGTAGCGGCAAGCCCGGCGATTTATTGCCAGCACGTCTGCCGGCGCACCATAACATTGGGAGAGCGTCGTTTCGCCCCGCAGCTTTCGCCGGATGCACTGATCTTCGATGGCCTTGAACACCTTCGCCTGGAGGCCCGATGAAAGACCCGCCAACTCATCGAGGAACAAGTTGCCGCCGTGGTCACCCAGCGGCGTAGTGGCGCTTAAGCATCCGCAGCACCGCCGCTTCTTCGGAACTCAAACCAGTTCGCCTGGGGCGAGGCGATGGGCCGGTGAACCATTGCGTTAGCGTGCCGTCCAGGTAGGCGTCCATAATGGCCGGGTGGATGTAATATTTGCGGCAGACTACGCGGGTGTTGCCCAACGTCACAGCCACTTCGTCAATTGCCGCCACGAGTGCCGATTCGGTGGGTTCTTCGTTGTCATCGTCACCGAAGCGTTGCAGGATCTGCGCCGCCCGAATGGTACCGGCCCAGGTCCGAAAGTCTTTGGCGCTAAACTCTTCGCCGGCGATGGCGTGCAGGTAATTGTTCACATCCTCGGAGGTCAGGTTGTGGATTTGTCCGGCATCGTCGATGTATTGAAACAAATCGTAGCCGGGCAAGTCCTGGCAGCGTTTGACAATACGCGCGAGGCGTTGATTGGTAAAGTCCACCTGATGAAACTTGCCGCTCTTGCCCCGAAACCGAAATTCCATCCGTTGGCCGCGCACGGCGACATGCCGGTTACGCATCGTACTCAAGCCAAACGACTGATTCTCATCGGCGTACTCCGCGTTGCCGACACGGATATGGGTTTGTTCCAGCAACCACACGACGGCCGCGACCACCTTCTCGCG
>PLJQ01000461.1 GCA_003140275.1 Limisphaerales bacterium | reverse complement strand
TCGCGCCAAACTTTTTCAACTCGGCTTCGATGTTGGATTTCTTGAACAGGTTCGTCCTCACTTTTGCCGGGTTGTGGACGATGACGTAATCCACGCGGTCGCCGGCGAAATAAAATAGATCGAGCAGATTATTCATGCTTTCGGTGTCCTCGCTGGGAAAAAGGAAAAAAGTGAAGCGGATGCCCTGCGTGGCGAGCGATTCGAGCAGTTGTAACGAGTCCAATGCCTGGACGATGAGGCCGTCGGCCTGCGCCCGGCAATCAATGACGTGAACCGGCGCGTCACTGCGCGACACGTTGCGAAATAATCCGAGCAGCGTGGATTTGCTGTCGTCGTCATTGCCCAAAATATAGGACTGCACCTGTTGCGGATGTCGGTCGGCAAACGAATGGTGCCGGTCATCAAGGTCGGAGCCGTTCCAATGGATGTCGTGATATTCGAGCCAGGCGGTGCGGAATTCGGCCTCGAAACTTTTACCGAGACTGCCTTTGGATTGAGGATTGATGTGGATGCGTTTGGTGATGTTGGTATTCATGTGAATTCTTGATCGGTGTTAATGTTTTTGATGTTTGGGCGAGTAAAAGGGCTTGGTTTCGGCAACGGCGATTGGCGTGATTGAGGCCGGCTGGCCGCCGCGTTGGGGCGGCCGGGTTGGAATTCGGAATTATTTTCCGCATCTTCCCAATGCGGTTTGGTCGCCCGCTTCAATCTGCGCCGGTAAAATAGATACGGAGCATGAAACGTGACGCGGATGCCCTTTTCAGTGAGCAGCAATTCGGCGATTTCTTGCCACGTCTTGCGCCGTTGGCGCAGCTCGCGGATGAAATCGTAGTGCGGTTCCAAAATGCTGTGGAACGGTTTGCCGCCGCGTTTTCGATGTGCCGTTTCTGTCATCGCCGGACAGAATAGCCCGATAATGAAAAACGGTGGCAGAGAGCAGGTGAAAGTTAAAGTGAGATAAAATCACGCCGCAGGTAGCGGCAAACGGCGACGAATGGCGACGAATGGCGACAAATTCAAGTGACGAAAAGCGGCGAGTGCCGACGAAATGTCAGGAGTGGATGCGACGAAAAGTGACAAATGCGTTGTCGCTTTTCGTCGCTTTTTGTTGCCTGGTTTCTGGTTGCGTTTTTCACTACCGATTTTGGTAGGGGATGGTGTCTCGAAAAAATCAAGGCTTTCAAGTTTCAGAAAGCCGTCAGAATCGCGTTCGACTGAACGTATCAAATCGGATGACGATGGGCGCACTGAACGGGCGTTCTGAAACCGGCAGCGAAACGGAGCAGGTCGGGAGTGGTATGAACGGACGACGGCGGAGTTGAGCGCGGTTTTAGAGCGACCGATGAGTGCGTGACCGTCTAGGTTTCCAATAAGGCGATTTGTCTGGCCGGTTGCTGAATACCTGGAAGCAAGCCGGCCAGTCAAAGCGCCGAATCATTCCAATCGTTATGCAAAGACTGATCGCCTATATTATTTCTGATTACCATCGAATTCCGCTGCACTGAATGGGCGTCTGAAACCGGCAGCGAAACGGAGCAGGTCAGGCGTGGCACCCCCGCGTATCACCGGAGAGGAAAAGCCCGACCGAAAAAATCAGTCAAATGCCGTCGTATTTTGAAACAAAATTGGCTCTAAAAATTAAGCCGCATTTGATACACTGCCACCATGAGCAAGAGAAATTCATCTGCTTCATTTACGGGAATCCTCTTTTTTGCCGGCCTGCTGATTTTCCCTGCAATCGGGAAACCCTACAATTTAACCGCTGTCAATGGGATGCAGGCGTTTCAAGGGTCGGCGGCAGCAAGAGAATTGCTCGGCAAGAATGGTTTTGTGGTGGCCGATCCGGCATTCAAGCAGATGTTCGAGCCTTACATCAAGAGTCCGCAGACGGAAGAACCATCCGACAAAAAACCGATGGGTGATTTCTTGCCCTCCTTCATCACCACCGATTCAGCCTGGCACACCTACCACGTCCTGCTGGAAGAAGGGGTGAAAAACATGGAGGAAATTCAGAGCCAAAGGCTCCTCAATTTCTCACGCCGGCTGGTGGCGGTCATCAGCGATTCAAAAACTGGAAACAATGACTTGATGACGTTTGCTGCGGTGGGCCTTGGTTTACAAGACGAGCGTTATCGGCAAACGCTCGGACCGGAAGCGAAACATGCCGTGGACGGATTACGGACCGGTTCATTACCGGTAGCTGTGCCCATTGGATTTGAATTATCCCCACTTCAATTTCGTGCGCAGAGTTTTTATACCCAGTCGCCCACGTTGAGCGATTATTTTGCCGCCCGGCAATGGTATGCAAGCGTCGTGTTCCGGCTGGTGAACCCAAAAGAAACCCAATCCGCGATCACCCTAGCGGCACTCGTGAAAGGTGATGCTGAATTATTCGCCTTGTGGCAGCAGTTGTCAGAGCCATTCGATGCGTTTCTGGCACCCGCCGAAGATGGCACCATTCTGGAATACACTGTTGCTGCAACATCGGTTCTCGGCACCAATTTACAAACCACTCTCATTTCCGGGGCGCAGCTTGCTGAAATCCAAAAGAAACTCGACGGGCAATTGCCACTGCCACAAGTGAGCGATCAATTGCTGTCGCCGTCGCAATACGCAGAATTTGCGAAACAAACCCGTGGATTCCGACTGCTCCCACCCCGACGCCTGCCGGATGCGGTTTGTTTTCAAAACACGGTGGACCCGAAAATTCCCGGTCGTATGTATCCGTCCTGCCTGGATTTTATGGCCGCGTCACCGGTGCTGCGCTCGCCAGCTGCTGTGCGTGCGGTTCAGAGCCAGTTCGGTAAAAGTGTCAGCGACCTGCTGCTCAAAGCGGATTGTGGACCGATGCCGGATTCGCTCCACGGTGAAGCGATGCAATTATTGGCGACGCTGCAAAAGCCATTGCCTGCATCTGCCTCGGCACCGCTACGAACCGAAGCGTGGTCAGACTTGCAGCTCTGGACACAACTCGGAGCCTGGGCCGAGCAGCGACACACTTGGGCGCTGCACACAAAACTCAGCGTGGAATACATGGGTGTGATTTCTCCACCGGCCGGCATGGTGGCACCCTATCCGGAATTCTTCGCCGGGCTGGCAAAATTGACCCGCCGGACAGCAGCGGCGTTTGACAAGGCCGGTCTCGAACAGCGGTTTGATGCGAAGATTGTCGCCAATGACTTGCTGGATGCGTTCAACCTTTCCAAGGAATTATCACGCCAGTGGGACGATAAAGTTTTGGAAAAGAATTCAGACAAGTTGGAACAGTTTTCCGCATTTCAGCAATGGTATTATGAGAAACACCGCAATGAACTGGAAAAAACTGGGTCGCGCGCCGCCATGCAGAAGTTGGAAAATGATTTGGAAGAAATGGTCCGGCGTCTAGCCGCCAGCGGGCCAACCAATGCTGAAGATACGGAAACGCTGCAAATGTTTTTTGGAGGGAGGCAAAATATAGCCCGACTCATCAATGATTACGCCCCAGTCTGTGACCGGCTGGCTGACTTAGCTAATAAATCACTCACCGGCCAGGCGCTCACCGAAGACGACGCCAAGTGGATCGAAAATTACGGCGTCACCCTCGCCGGCTTCCATTTTTACCACGGGAATTCGTATGAAGTGCCACGCGATGATTTTCCGATGGTGACGCGGGTTTTCTCCAGTCCGCTGACCAGTTCCATGCTGTATGCCGGACTGGCTCGACCACAGGCGCTGTATGTGATCGTTCAGAACGGAAAAACTCTTCAGCTTTATCGCGGCGCGGTGATGACGTATCGAGAATTTGTCCGGCCCAATGAAGCATTACTCGATGACGATTCCTGGCGCGAATTGATAGCCAAAGGCCAAACTCCTCCCGCCCCGGCATTCACTCGTAGTTTCTACGCGGAAATTAGTGTCAGCGAACTCCTGAAAAGGCTCGCGGCCCAAGGTGGAGATGAAGGCGTCAATTTGGCAGACATCGAGGATGTGCTCTGGCAAATCGGTTCGCGGGCGTCGGAAAAGGATTTTCCTGAATTATTTGAAATGTTCGCCCACACGAGCAGCGAAAGGTGGAATGTCATTGATGGCCTTGCTGAAGTCATCGGGCGGCTCTCGTGGGACAAGCATCAAAAACAACTTGTGCCATTGCTGGCATCGCCGAACAACATGCTGGCAAAAGCCGTAGCACGTATTCTGCTCGACCAACCGGCGCGACTGGATGTGACAAATCTTACAGCCAATTTTGATCGTCAATCCCCCACAACCCGTCGCTATTACTGTGCGATTTTGAGTTGCCTCCCGCAACAGACAGAAGCGACCCACCAGACCTATTTGAAGGGATTGCGTGACGCGACCGCTGGGGTGCGGTGGCAGGCGGTCATGGCCATCGGCAAAAGCGGTTGGAATGATGCACAGAGCCAGTCAGCTTTGCAGAAAATGCTGAATGACCCCAATCAGTTTGTGGCGGCGGCGGCGGCGAATTCACTTGCCCGCATTGGCGCGACGAATTCTGCGCCCGTATTGCTGGCAAAATTAAAGGCTGTGCTGGCGACCACCAACATCCCGCTTGAAATGTTGAATGCACAATCTCGGGATATAACGCAAGATTTCCGTGGTGAAGAAAATCATGCTGTCCGTGTTCTTGACCCGGATTGGCTCGAAACCCGGATGTATATCCGAACCGACGCGGCTGACTCTGATAATCGGCGAGCGCCATTGCGCCTGCCGCCACGGCCAGTAAATATTCCGGGGCACAATTATGATCTCACCAGAGCTTTAATCGAATCCTTGGGCAATTTGAAATATACCGGGGCGGTGGATGCGCTTATGGAACTTCGGGAGACTGAATACGAGACGGATGCGACTCAGGCTTTGAGCAAGCTTTCGCCCGACCGTTTGTCGGTGATTCTGCTGGCGCAGGCAAAAGATAATCAGATTGACAGCTATTTTCGAGAACAGGCGCTGGTCGGATTGGGCAATCTGGGTGGCACGAATGCTGTGTCGCAATTGATTCCGCTTTTGGATGATACGACGCCAATTGTTTATTCCCGGCAAATACCTGGACGTGAATGGAGAATTTGCGACCGGGCAGCGCTGACCATTGCCATCATGCTTGGTTGGGAGGAAAAAAGGGCACCTTTGTTCAACCTCTATATGATTAGTCCCCAACGCCGTGAAGAAATGATAAACCGCGTGCGGGATTGGGCAAAGCAACAAACCAGATGAAACCTCGTCGGGCATGGTTGTTTGTCGTGCTGCTTGCGGCATTGGCAATCGTCATCTTGCTGGGGCGTGAACCTCATTATCAGGGCCGTTCGTTGACGAGTTGGCTGCAACAATCCTGGGACACGCCGCTGATGGAAACGCAGCGGCTGGCCGAAGCCCAGAACGCCATACGCGGCATAGGCCCAAAGAAGTCTCTGCCGAAATTATTGAAGCTGGTTCAGTCCGAAGATGACCCGATTAGCATGACAATCATGCATATTGGGGATGAATTCAGAATCAGCGATGACATCGGCGACCGCTTTATCCGCTGGCATTCAGCCGAAGATTTATGGTGGCTCGGTGAAAGAGGATTTGAAGTTTTTGGAACGAATGGCGCTCCCGCAGCCGAAGCGTTGGGAAAACTCCTGGATAAACCAAGACGGCTTTTGGTCATTGGGAGATGTCTCGAATCCATCGGCAAACCGGCTGAACCCGTCATTTGTCAGGCATTGACCAATCAGGACGTGGCCGTCAGACAATGGGCAGTTGAACAACTGGCATCAGTAACAGATGATGTCGAAGTCTATATCATCAGGATTAAACCCCGCCTCCTTGACTCATCTGATGCCGTGCGCGTCACGACCGTGGACGCCATCGGCGTTCAAACCAGCGCGCCGGAACTGGCGGTTCCGCTGCTGATTGAAGCTTTGAAAGATTCTGCGGTTAGCGCAAACGCAGCCGGAGCGCTCGCGAATTTTGGAACAAATGCGTTGGTCGCTTTTCCGATTCTGACGAATCTCGTCGAGCATGGTGGCCCAAATGTGGCGGGTGCGGCGTTGAAAACAATCATCATCATTGATTCAGACCAAGCACTGCCTATTTTGACCAATTGCCTAGCTCGTGGAAAACCCGGAACTGCTTTGGCGCTCAGAGCGCTTGTGGATGTTGCCCCTGAGCGGGCCTTGCCAATCATCCTCAGTCGCTTTCAATCGCCCGACACCGAAACACGGCGTGTTGCATTCCGGCTCCTATGCCGTTATCCGTTGACTCCACCCGTTGAATCAGCCCTGCAAGCTGCTGCCGCCGATTCGGATCTCAACATGGCTAACCGGGCCAAAAAAATTCTCACGGAAAACCGTCAAAAGGAGCATCCGCTTGAATCTCAATTTCTCGATGATCCCAGTTACAAAGGCAAACGGCTTGGCGAGTGGCTGAAAATGCATGAGCGTCAAGGCGATTACGCCTTTTCCCCAGAGGCAACGAATGCAATCCACCATATTGGAAGCAATGCCATTCCCGCGCTGCTGCGCCGACTGGTTTACGTGGAACCGCCGTTTGGCCTGCCCGCCTACGAAGTCAATATGGATGCGGTGCAGGGATTTTTGATGATCGGCGACCAAGCAACCCCAGCATTGCCTCAATTGCGGGCATTGCTGGATGGCACGAACCAAAGCCTGGTTCTTTACGCCATGGTCTCCTCGCTCGGGACCGGCACGAATGCGATTCCAGTTTTGACCAAGGGATTGACCAATCAATTCGCAGAGGTTCGTGGCCAGGCGGTTTCCAGTCTTGCTGAAGTCATCGCCAACCGATTTCCAGAGCATCGCGAAGAAATCATTTCCTTGCTCACAAATCTGGTGAACGATCCCGACTCCGATGTTCGGCTCACCGTGAAGGGCGCCCTGCAAGAGATTAATTTGCCTTCGTCGCCAACCCTTAAATAAATGAAAACAAAATGCGACCTCGCCGGTTATTTGCGCCCGCTTGGAATTTTGGCGGCGGTAATCTTTTCGGGCGTAACCGCACAGGCCAACCCTATCGAGCTTCCGGAAAAATCAATAACACCTGAAATTTCCTTGGTCATTGGCGTCGCGATTCTGCTGGAGGTGATTTGCATCTGGCTGGTGCTGCGGCGCGCGCGCCGGCCACGGTTCTTTGTGCTCTGGCTGGCGGGTATGCACCTGATCACTTACCCGGCGTTTCTGGGCGTGCTTTGGATGCTGCAAGATATACGTCCGGCTTTGGCTGTGGCCGTCGGCGAAGGATTGGTGGTGGTCGTGGAAGGGATTATCATTTATTTGATTTGCCGCTATGTGGTTCCGGCCAAACCTGAAATCGCAGCACCGTCCATGGCTAAATGCTGGCTGGCTTCCTTGATTGGGAACGTCTGTTCGGCTGGCGCGTTTCCAATTTTGGTGGCGCTCTACGAACATTTTAATAAGGTCTAGGACGATGAATGTATTCACTACAGATCATCCGATTACAGCGGGGTCGTTTCGCGTCAGCCGGAGGGTTCGCCGCTGGCTGGTGGTCGTGTTGTTAGCTTATTCGGCTTATTTACTTTTGGTCGGCCCATTTTGGGCTTTAGATGGCCGTGGTCTTTTGAATTTTATACCGGAGCCTGTCCGTCAGGTTTGCTACACCCCCACCTGTCCAATCTGGTTGGTTCCACATGTGCGTGGACGATACGCTGATTATATTGACTGGTGGTATCTTGATCCCAATGCTGCCGACAGAGAAACTGGATGGGACTAGGTTCTGCGCTGGTGTGAGGCACATAATTTTAAGCGTTGAAATTCTCAGTCCAAATTGGGTCGCAACCTAAAACTTGATGGCAAACATTTTTTGTTGCACCAAATTCGCTCTCGAATTCATCATCAAACGCCACTGCAAAGCAGTCGGTCTAAACTTCGCTCGCCGATGACACCCAATCATAGCCGCCATCTTTGAGGCCAACCGCTTTGAAGTGCGCTTTGCCACACTGGATTTTCTTGCGCTGGATTTCTGGTATTTTCAGCCAGTTGGTGGTGCCTTTGGTTTCACGGACCAAATACACCTTGTTCTGGCCGTCCGGCTCCTCGCGCACAATGGCCCAATCGGGATTGTAAGTGCCGAGCGGCGTCTCGACTTTGAACCAGTCCGGCAGTTTGAAAAATAATTTTATGTCCTTGCGAGCGTCCAGCGCCTTCGCAAAGTCATATTCCACCTTGGACTCAAATTCGACCACATCGTAAATACTGTGCTCCACTTCCAGCAGGCGTGTGACGTAGCTTTCCAGTTCCTCGACTTCCAACCGGTGCATTTCCCATTCGGCATCCGCTATCCGCTCATATTCGATGCCTTGAACCATCAGGTCGTGGGACNNCCTTGAACCATCAGGTCGTGGAGTGATTTTTGAATGGCGGCGACGGCGTGTTCCAAAAATTGCTGCGGGTTGTGGGTCACCTCGCCGAGCCGAGTGGATTTATGCAGGATTTCCGCCAGTGTCGGGCGCGTCAATTCCGTCTCGCGTTGTAGATGGCCGAGCAAATCCGGTATCGGCGCGCAATATTCGGGCGCGCGGATGGTCTGGGCGGAGCGTTCCTGGCCGAACACTCCCTCCTTCAAAGTCATGAACAACTCATGTTTCTCCCGTCGGATGAACGGTGATTTAATCTCCGGCATTTCCCGCAACTCACCGGCACAGCGGGAAACCAAATCGGCGGTGGAAAATTTAACGGCATAGCGCGTCTTGCGTTTGATTTTGTCCCAAAGATTCTGGAAATCCGGGTCGAGCAGGCGTTGTTTTTTCAAAATGCCTTTGCGCCGCTCGCGCTTGTTCAGGATACGGTTCTCAAAATTCACGCCGCACTCTTTCTGCATCTCGTCCTGCAACTTCTTGGCAAATTCCTTGAAACTCTCACTGGCAACCACGGTGAGCCGGTTGATCAGCGGGTCAAAGCACCGTTCGCCATTCTCGCGCACCGGCAGACGCAGGCCGCGTCCGATGG
>PLJQ01000401.1 GCA_003140275.1 Limisphaerales bacterium | reverse complement strand
GGTTTCCACGTGTGCATGGGCGCCAAGCCGGCCTTGGTGCCATAGCCCAGCAACACGAGGATGAACGCCAGCCGCATCGCCCGCTGGTCGAACTTTTCAGCCACTCGCACCAGGACGCTCCAGTTCATGCCCTGATGGGTGTCCGCGCCAAGCACGCCGACCGCGGAATAATAGGTGATGACGGTGCCGAACAACGCCAGCGAAATGCCGACGCTGCCGATGATGATATATTTCCAACCAGCCTCGAACGAGGTTTTCTGATTGTAAAACGTGACCAGCAGCACCGACGCCAGCGTGGTGCTCTCGATGGCGACCCACATCACGCCGAGGTTGTCGGCCAATGGCACCAACAGCATCGACGCAACGAACAGTGGCGTGAGCACGTAATAACGCCGCAACTGCGCAACGGTGACACGGCCCGCCCGCACGTCGTCGCGCAAATAGCCGACGGCGTAAATCCCGCAGGCCAGCGCGACGAACGTGGTGAGGCCAATCACCAGCGCGCTCAAGGCGTCGGCGCGCAGGAAACCGCCGAGGGCTGAAACCGTGCCGTGCTCCAACACGTCCGCACCCACCTTGAACGCGAGCGGAACGAGCAGCAGGAAGGCGAGCAGGTTCAGCCGCTCCCACCAGGCGCGCGAATTGGTCGCCAGGCAAAGCAGGCCGGCGCAGAGCGGAATGAGTGGGAGGAGCAGTAGTATCATGGCTTCCTTAAACGGTCATCATTTGGCTGCGCCTTCCACGATTTTGATTTCCTCCGGCGTCAGGCCGGAGGGCGTAAACCTGTTGGTCTATCTCCCGCTCAAATCCGCCGTGTCGGACTCGGCATCGCGCTGCCTCCCCGCCGTGAGCGTTCCGTCCTCGCGTCAAAGTTCTCACGCGTCAAGACTGGCGACTGCCTTTGACAATCGCCTGAAGAAGTCATGGATATCCTCGTGCAACTCATCTGCGTGCATACTGCCAGCGACTGTCTCTCTGAGCACGCCCACAGCCGGATCTCCGGTGCGGAGCTTTATGAACAGTGCATGTTCATTCTCAAACAGTAGCTTCTTCCCATCCACGACCTGAAAAATGTTGGCAGACACGTTGCGCCATGTCTGCCCGCGCGGCAACGCGAGGTTTTCGCTCTCGAAGAACTGAGTCACGGTCTTCCGGACAGTTTCAAGCAACAGGTCGCCCTCCGGCAATTTCAGGAGACTCGCGGCTGCTCGTTGCCAAGGTTCAGGGACCAGAAGGTAGTTCTCGATATTGCGGCGCTTCCACTCGAACAGAATTGCGTTCGCTGGCTCCGGATGGTAGGCGTTGTCACCTGTGTCGAAATCGAAGAGCACAAGCCTCTTCGCTTTCGGCAGGATTTGGCGGATGCCTTCGAAGTGACGGTCGGTCGCGTCCTTCATCTGCAACTTGCCGCCGCCGCCCATGTGGTGGAAGCAGACCTTGTTCAACGCTTCTTCCGCCCCGCACACGCGGGACCATCCACGGAGTATTCGCTCGTCGGTTTCCCCCTCGACATAGAGAACCATCGGAGATGCCGCGAGTTGTGCTAATTCCGCGTTGGAGACGTCCGCCATCGCGGTGAGTATTCCCGTCTTGCTTGTCAGCCGCGAGGGTTTCTGGCTGAGGACCGAGATGATCCGGCTCGCATCCACACCGCGGACGAGTTCCTCAGCATGCGTCGCCAGGATGAATTGCACCCCCCGCTCCCTGCATTTCGCCTGGAAGTAATCCAGCACTTCCCGCTGCAGGTTGACGTGCATGTGCGCGTCCGGTTCATCCATCAGAATCGCGGTGGGTTTATAGCCGTAGAGGAAGGCGAGCAGCGTCANNCGCCTGGTGGAATCCACTCCCCCCGGCAATGATGTCGAAAGTCTTCCCCCGTTGCTTGTATTCACAAACGATCTGCGTATCCACGCCTTTCGTGTACTTCGGCTCCAGGAGTTCCAGAGAAAACCATCGATCGATCATCTCTTTCAGTTCGAGCCAGTCACGGGGAGGCTTATGGCCTTTCTCACGCTGGCCCTTTTCATCGGCCGACGGCGGGAAGCAAACACGGTACAAGAGGTTCCGGAGGATGCTTCCCGGTTGCGCCTTGCCAATCTGTCTCTTGATGGGGCCTTCGTCGCGCCATTCCTCAGTCGGCTCCAATCCTGAGAACGGCGGCACATAGGCGATCTTCGGAAAACCCGGTGTCTGGTCGGCCTCTCGAAAACTCTTCCAGTCGGGTATTGGGATGGCGAATGCTGTTTGCGCGGCCAGATACCGGAGGGCAGCCTTGAACTCCCGAGGTTCGCGGTTCGCGGACAGCCATGACAGTTCGACCTCGATCAGAACGTAGTCGGGTTTGGTGCTTCTCTTGCCTTCCACCATCGGGTACTTCCGATCAAGTTTATCGTGCCAGAGCAGGTTGAACTCGGGTACCGGGAGAGCTGTGAAGTTCGGGAGCACAACTTGGATTCCGGTTTTCCCGCCGCGTTTGGCCCGGTGAAACTCGTCCACGCAGAACTGCCAAATGGCCATCGCCTGAAGGATCGTGCTCTTCCCGGAGTTGTTCCGCCCGACCAGCAAGTCGAAGTCTGTAAACTCGTACGTCTCCATCGCCACGCTCTTGAAGTTTTTCAACACAAGTTTGGTGATCATTGATGTTGTCCTTTATGCCATTGTTTTACTTTCGATAATTCGTACCGCGTCGGTCTTCTTCTGCATTGCGTGGTACGTCGCCAACTCGGTTTCATGGCCAAGATGCTTGTACATTCTCAGGTGGCCGACTTCGGCGACGGATCCCTCCTTTTCGCAAAGACCTTTTACAAAATGAATGAGAGAGAACGGCTGTTTCATCCGGCGGCCTCCTTGATGATCTTGATCTCGTCGGCCGTCAGGCCGTAGAGCGCATACACCAACTCGTCTATCTCCCGCTCCAACGCGCTCGTGTCCGCCTCGGCATCGCGCTGCTTTGGCGTGCAGGGGTTCCGATGGATAAGCGCGGACCTCCAACTTGCCGGATTTAATCCACTCCACGAACTTGCGGACACCATCTTCCATTTCCGAACTATCGCCAGATTTTTGGAGTTCCCCCAAGATTTCTCCCGGCACGCGTTCCCTCACTTGGGCGTGAGATTCCAAAACAAACTCCTGCTGCTCTTTCGCCGTTTGGATCAATTCGTAAGTTGCCCCGTCGGTCTTGATGCCGATGAGGATGCGAATCTTCTCCATCTTCGTGAGCGCGGGATGAAGTTTGTGGAAACCGCTGATGAAAAAATAGCCGACGAGACAATCAAAGAGGCGCGTGTCATCACCGAGCAAGACACCGAAGCGATCGCGCAGGCTTTTGCCGGACTCGTTCGTGATGAATGTGAGGTCGGAGGACATTGTAGCGGAGATTGTCAGTTGGTTATTGTTTGTTCAACTTCATATGCGGGCGGCACAGTTCATTGTTTCCCTCCGATGATTCCCGCCGCTTGCCGCATCAATTCGAGCAGCGGCGACGGCAGCCACACGCTGAAGACCAGCAACGCACCCAGCAGCAGTGCCATCGCCGCCAGTCCGTCGGTTGGGCGCGCATCGCTGGCGGGCTCGCGCTTGGTCGCACCAAGCAGGATGCGCGTGAGTTGTTGCAGGATGCCGCAGAAGCATGCGATGAGCGCCACCAGCACCAGCACGCTCACAGTCACTTTGCCCGCCGCGATGCCCCCGCTGATCACCGTGAGTTCGCTGAAGAACAAGCCGAAGGGCGGCAGGCCCGCCGCGGCCAGGGCGGCCAGCCCCATCAACAACACCGTCACCGGGAGCACCTTCACCACGCCGGGGCCGATGAGGCGGAATTCCAGTGTGTGAAAAGTTTGATGGATGTTGCCCGCGGCGAAAAACAGCACCGGTTTGGTCAGCGCGTGATAGCCCATGTGGAGCAGCGCGCCGAAGATGGTCAGGGACGTGTTCATCGCGATACCAGCGCAGATGAGGCCGACGTGTTCAAGGCTCGAATAAGCCAGCATCCGTTTGAGGTTTTGTTGAACGAGGATGAACGGCACGGCCAGAAACATGGAGATCAGGCCAAAGCCGAGCAGCAGATGACGGCTGAACGCGGAGTCAACGCACGCGGTAGTCAGGATGTGAAAACGCAGCAGGGCATAGAGCGCGATTTTCAGCGACACGCCGGAGAGCATGGCACTGGTGGGGGACGGAGCTTCGCTGTGCGCGTCGGGCAGCCAGGTGTGCATCGGCGCCAGACCGGCCTTGGTGCCATAGCCGACGAGCGCGAAGGCGAAGGCCAGTTTCACCAGTCGGGGGTCGAGTTCCGGCGCCACGCTCATCAGGTGCGACCAGTTGAAGCTGGGCAAACGTTCGGCTTGGTCTTTGCTGGCGGCGGCATAAAGCAGCACCGTGCCGAACAGCGCCAGCGCCAGCCCCAGGCTGCCAAGCATGACGTACTTCCAGGCCGCTTCGAGAGAGGTGCGGCGATTGTAAAGCGCCACCAACAACACGGATGTCAACGCCGTCCCTTCCACCGCCGCCCACATCACACCGAGATTGTTTGCCAGCACGACGAGAAACATCCCGGTCGCAAACAGCGGCGTGAGCACGAAGAATTCACGCACGCGGCCTGGCGTGACGGCGTTGGCTGCCAGGTCGCGCTCGAAGTAGCGCCCGGCGTAAAGCGAAGTCGCCAGCGAAACCACCGAGATGAGTAACACCATAAAGGCGCTCAATGCATCGGCACGGAGGAACTCGTCCCATTCTTCGACTGCGCCGTGCGCCAGCACCTCGGGGAGCAGGCACACGCCCAGCGCCAGCGTCGCGGCGAACGCGAACACGTTTAGCCCTTGCATCACCCGCCGTGACTGAACCAGGAGACAAAGCAGGCCAGCGGAAAGCGGGACGATGAGGATGGATGCAAGCAACATCATTTCATCCTTTCAACTGGTTGAGCTTGCTGGTGTCCATCGAAGCGAAACTTTCGCGGATGCGATAGACCAGGATGCCCAGCACCATCACCGCCACCATCACGTCGAAGAAGATTCCCAGCTCGACCACCAACGGCATGCCGTAGCTGGTGAGCGCCACAGCCGCAAGCATCACGCCGTTTTCGATCGTGAGCAGCGCGAGGACCTGGGTGATGGCTTTCCGGCGGTTGATCATGAGGAAGAACCCGGTGAGCAGAAGCGTGATGGCGACGGCCAGCGTGTTGTTGCCCAGCCGTTCGAGCGAGGTGAACGGGCGCGCGACGACGTAGCCGAGCAGTGTGAGTCCGCCGCATACAAGCATCGAAGCGGGCGCATTAAGGAGCGGTTCGATCTCCTGATGGATTTGAATGCGATGCACCAGCCGGGTGAGCAGCCGCGGCAATAGCACGACTTTGCCGATGAGGGTCAACCCGGCGATGACATACACATGGCTGGCGTGATGAACGAAGGCGACGACGACGGCGATGCCGCCGAGGAACAACGACTGAATGGCAAACAGCCGGATGTTCGTGAGCAACATGCGCTGCACGACCATAAGCAGTTGCACCACGAGCATGAGCGCCGCCATGAGCGTGATGAGCTGCGAACCGAGTTCGGTGGTTGAAGGTAGGTTCATGTTCATTGAAATAGAAATGTGGACAGCAACGCCAGCGTCGCGAGCACGAACGCGGCGCTCAGCAAGTCGGGCACGCGGAAAAGACGAAGCTTGGCGTTGGTCGTTTCGACCAGCACGACCGCCGCCGAGAGAGCCAGCAGTTTCAATCCGTAGAGCAACAAGCTCACGCCGAGCGCGGCGGACGTAAGTTCCGAAGCGATGCCGAACGAGAAAAAGACATTCACGAGCAGCGTCATCAACACGAGTTGTTTGATCGACGCGCCCCATTCCATGAACGCGAGGTAGCGGCCCGAGTATTCAAGCAGCATCGCTTCGTGAATCATCGTCAACTCAAGATGAGTGGCCGGATTATCAACAGGAATGCGGCCGGTCTCGGCCAGCAGCACGATGAACAGCGCGGCGAACGCCAGCGCGTGCGTCGGGTTGAGCAGCCTCCACGCCGGCCCTTGCGTGGCTTGCACGATCTGGCTCAGGTCGGTGGAGCCGGCAGTGATGGCGACGGTGAAAATCGAGAGCATCATTGCTGGCTCCGCGATGGCTGAGAGTGTCATTTCGCGGCTGCTGCCCATGCCCCCGAAGGCGCTGCCGGGATCGAGTCCGGCGAGCGCGAGAAAGAAGCGTCCGAGCGCGAGCAGGCCGATGACGGCGAGCGCGCCGCCAAACAGGCTCAACGGCGCTTGCGAGGTCAACATCGGTACCATCAGACCCACGAGTAGCGACGTGATGAACACGACGTAAGGCGCGAACGAAAACACCCACGAGGCGTGCTCGGAAATCACCATGTCCTTGCGGAGGAACTTCAGCACATCGGCGTAAACCTGCCAGATGCGCGGGCCTCGGCGGTTTTGAAGTTTGGCCTTCCAGTTCTTGATGCAACCGCTCACCAGCGGCGCGAGCAGGAGCAGCAGCGCCGTTTGCAAGACAAGAGCAAGTAGGTCGAGGTTCATAACGCAAACAGGAGCAGGAGCAGCAACGTGACGAAAATGTAGATGAGGTAAGCCTGAAGACTGCCGGCTTGCAGTGCGCGCATCCGGCGGGAGAGGCGCAGGACGAGGCGGTTCAGCGGGCGGTAAATGCGCGTTTGAAAGACTTCCTCGACGTGGCTCTCGAATCGAATGGTCCTGGCAAAGTAAGGCGAGAAGTCGTAATCGCGCTGCACGTCGCGACGCGGGCGGAAGAGCGCCTTGAATATCATCCGGATAGGTTTGGAGAAGCCAGTGGCCGTGTATTCCATCTGCGGCGTTAATCCGGGCTGACCGCAGGCCCAGGTCGGTCCGATGCGAGTCTTCGACTTCCTCGCGCAGAACAGCCACAGCCCGAAAGGCACGGGCAGCAGGCACACCGCCATTAACGTGAGACCGAGCGTCGAGACCGTGCCGCCTTGCGAGTCCACGCCGGCAAGCACCAGTCCGTTGGCCAAGCTCAACTGCGCGCTGAGTTTCAGGCCGGTGAGTTGCTGGGTTACCGGGTCGAGCAGCTTCAGGAACACGGTGGGGAACAAACCGAGAAACACGCACGCAGTCGTGAGCAACGCCTGGCCGAGCAGCATCGTGAAGGATGCTTCGTGCGCGTGCCTCGCGTGCTCGCTGCGCGGTTGCGCGAGGAACGTGATGCCAAACGCCTTCACAAAGCACGCCGCTGCGAGCGCACCGGTCAAGGCGAGCATCGCGGCGCTCAAGGGGAACATGAGCCGGATGAGGCTCGGCGTCGTGCCGAAACCTTGCAGCAACGATTGATAAGTGAGCCACTCGCTGACAAAACCATTGAGTGGCGGCAGCGCCGAGATCGCGACCGCGCCGACGAGAAAAAAGAAAGCCGTCCAACGCATCCGTTTCGCCAATCCGCCCATCTCCTCCATATTCCGCGTGTGGGTGGCGTGCAGCACCGCGCCCGCGCCGAGGAACAGCAGGGCTTTGAACACCGCGTGGTTGATGGTGTGATACAGCCCGGCGATCAGCGCCATCGAGGCGAGGAGCGGATGGCCGGTGTGCAGAAACATCAAGGCCGCGCCGAAGCCCATCAAAATGATGCCAATGTTTTCGATGCTGTGATAAGCGAGCAGCCGTTTGAGGTCGTGTTCCATCAGCGCGTAAAGCACGCCAAGCACGGCGGAGATCGTACCGATGGTGAGCACGGTCACGCCCCACCAGTTCGGCGGCGTGCCGAGGAAATCGAAGAAGACGCGCGCCATGCCGTAGATGCCGGTTTTGATGAGCACGCCGGACATGAGCGCGGAGACGTTGCTCGGCGCGACCGGGTGCGCCGCCGGCAGCCAGATGTGCAACGGCACGATGCCGGCCTTGACGCCGAAGCCGACCAGAAACAACAGGAACGCGGCATTGCGCTGGCCTGACGGCATTTTGTCTCCGAGTACGTGAAACGTGTCAAAGCCGTAGCTACCCGACGCCCGGAAAAGCAGCAGGAAACCAAGGATGAGGCAGCCCGTGCCGATGTGCGACATGACAAAGAAAAGCACGCCGGCATTGCGGGTCTCTTCCTGCTCATGCTCAAAACTGACGAGGCAGTAAGCGGTCAGCGCCATGATTTCCCACGCGATGAGGAAGAAGAACGCGTTGTCGGCCAGGAACACAAGCGTCGTTGCCAGTAGCAGCAGGTTGAAGAACGCGCCGAGCACGCCGACGCTTTTACGCCCATAAAACCCGCGCGCGTAGCCGAGCGAATAAAGCGACAACGCGAGCCCAAGCAGCGAAACAATTAGTCCGAAGAACGCGCCGAGTGGGTCGAGCCGCACGGTGAACTGCACGTAAGGGATCAGTGATTGGAACAGCTCAATGGATTGGTTCGTGGCGGCTGTTCCCGTGGCCAAGGGGACGGTGCAGGCGATGACGCCGAACAGAGCGGCCAGCGAAGCGCCCCCGAAGGTGAAGAGGTTGGCGGATTTTTCATGCCGCAGGAACAACAAGCCCGCCGCCGCCCCCACTACATATCCCAGCAGGCTGAGGTTCAGGAGGGTGGCGGAGAGGATGTCCATGATCGTTGTGGTCTAGTCAGCGTCCGGCACGTCGGAGTCGCGTCGCTTGCTTGCAGGCCGCAGGTTCATCGGTTGGTTTTCCCGTTGTCTTTGCCGGGCATGGTCGGTTGTGCCCGGTTGAGCACGCCATGAACCTTTTCCAATGCACTCGTCAACTCCTGTCGCGCCGTTTCCAGCCGTTGCTTCTCCTCGTGGTGCGGGTCGCTCGGCGGCACAAGCGGCAGACCGAGGAGTCCGCGCGCCCGGGCCAGCGCCGCGTCAATGTGCGCGCAAACATTCTCGCGCCCAATGCGGTCGAGAAAACCTGCTTTGTCCATCACGAGCAGTGGCTGGGTATGCGGCCCGCTTAAGAGGAGGTGCTTGCCCTTGCGGTGCAGCCGCTCGTAAAGGTCCTCCAGCGCGTTGAGTCCCGTGGCGTCCATGGCCATCACTTTCCTCATGCGCAGGACGAGCACGTCCGGCTCCTGCTTCTCCCGCTTGAGGACGCTCTCCAGCTTGTCCGCCGCGCCGAAGAGGAATGCACCGAAGATGCGATAGACCATCACGCCGGCGGGCACCTCCTTGCCCACAAGGGAATGTTGCGAACCTTCGGTTTCGGTGCTTTCGTCCACCGCCATGATTTGCGTGGTTTCCGACGACCGTTTGATGAACAACATCGCGGCCAGCACCATGCCGATTTCGACAGCGACGGTCAGGTCAATGACGACCGTCAGGAGAAATGCCGCGAGGAACACCACGGCGTCGCTGCGCGGCCACTTGCGCAGGCGACCGAAGTTATGCCATTCACCCATGTGCAACGCCACATTCACCAGCACGGCACTTAATGCGGCCAACGGGATGAACTTCGCCATCGGCGCGGCGATCAGGATAATGAACAGCAGCGTCAGCGCGTGAATGATGCCCGCCACCGGCGACCGCGCGCCGCTCTTCACGTTGGTCGCCGTGCGGGCGATGGCACTCGTAGCCGCGATGCCGCCGAAGAGCGGGCTGACAATGTTGGCGATGCCCTGGGCCATGAGTTCCTGATTCGAGTCGTGACGGTCGTCCACCATGCCGTCGGCGACCACGGCGCAGAGCAGTGACTCGATGGCTGCAAGCAGTGCGATGGTCATGGCCGGTTGGAACAGGTGCTGGATGTTTTCCCATGAAAGCATTGGCAGGTGCGGCGTGGGAAGACCTTGGGGAATACCGCCGAACTTGCTGCCGATGGTTTCCACAGGAATCTGGAAAAACGCCACGACGACCGTGCCGGCCAGCAGCGCAACGATGGAGCCGGGCACGCGCCGCTGCCAGTTCTTGGGCCATAGTTTGATGATGGCAAACGACGCGGCGGCAAGCGCGAGTGTCGGCCATTGGAACGTGCCGACGTGCTCGCCCAGCACCTTCATCTTCTCAATAAACTCCGAGGGGACCTTGTCCACCTGGAGACCGAGGAAATCCTTGACCTGCGTACTGAAGATAAGCACGGCGATACCGCTCGTGAAGCCCATCGTGACCGGATAGGGAATAAATTTA
>PLJQ01000287.1 GCA_003140275.1 Limisphaerales bacterium | reverse complement strand
GTGCGGAAACAAGTTGAGTTCCTGAAAGACAATGCTGATTCCATGGCGCCGTGCTTCGCGCGGATTTTTCAAGCGGACGCTCTGCACCTCAATCCGGATGTCTCCGTCGTCTGGTTCGTGGACGCCGGCCAGCAGCTTCATCAAGGTGGACTTTCCCGCCCCATTTTCGCCGACCACCGCGTGGACCTCGCCGCGACGAATATCAAAACTCACCTCGTCGAGCGCGGTCACACCGCCAAAACGTTTTGAGAGGCGATGGAGTTGGATGAAAGGGGCGTCCAGAGTCATGGTCTTCTGTTAAGCCGAAAGCATCCGGCAAAAGATAAGGCAAGCGTTTGTTCTAAACTCAAATATGCGGAACAGTCCCGCATAAGGATTGGAGAGGACTGGCGCATTCCAAAACCTTGCGGCTCGCCAAACCGGTTCATGGTAATGCGCTGTGAGCACCGACTGGCTGTTTGTCTTCGCGCCTTTCATCTCCCAGGTTTCGGCAGTGGTTTGGCCAGGGCATTCAAATCGGCAAAATGCTTCACCACATAATCGGCGTACCATTGGGTTTGTTTCTTTTCGTCGGTTTCACGTCCATAGACGGCATCGACGTTGTCCCGCGTGACCACTTCGGTGCCGATATCGACCCAGCCTTGCGGAAGCGGTTGCTGATCGCGCAAGTGCCGGGCCAGGGCCACGACCGGCAGGTAGCCTTGCAAGTAGGGATGCTGGCCGACGACGACTTGCACGGTGCCGGCCTTGACGGCGTCGAGCGTCTCGCGGCCCAAGTCGTACCCGCCGATGAGCCATTGACCTTTCGTTCGCACTTTTAATTTGGCCAGGTTCGGCAAGTCCATGGAACACAGCCCCACGATGGCCACAATGTTGGGATTGGCGGCGGCCAAGTTCTCCCAGGCACCGTAGTTGGCCGTGTTCTCGGTGTTGACGTCGAACGGTTCGCTGATCTGGTACTTTGTGCCGGTCATGCCTTGCTTGAAGCCCTGATAACGTTCGACCAGCACGCCCACGCCGGGAGCGCACATGCCGACGATGATCCGGCCCTCAAGCCGGTTTTCGGCGGCAAGAAACTTGCGCAACTCGGTGGCCAGGATCACGCCACTCGCATATTCGTCCTGGCCAAACCACGCCGTGGCGGTGGATCCGGGACTGGTGACGTTGGCCGTGAGCACCGGGATGCCGGCCTCGGTTGCCTGGCGAATTGGCGTGACCCACACCTCGCCGGGCATGGGCACGACCACCAGCCCGTTGACTTTTTTTTGCGTCATCCCTTCGAACATGGCGATGGCGTCGCTGGTCGCCGAAAAGCCGGCCGGCCCGACCACATCGACGGACACGCTCTCGGCGCGCGCGGCGTCTTCTGCGCCTTGTTTGATGATCTGCGTAAAGTCATTCAAGCCATGCAGCACGTAACCGAATTTCAGTTTGCCATGAGGCTTCGCTGATTCGTCACCAGGCGGTTGTTTGTTGCAGCCGACGGTGAGCGAGAGGGCCAAGAGGAGAGGGAGCGAAACGCGGGTGAAAAGTTGGATCCAAGACCCAGCACGATCATGAAGGAAAGAATCCGTTGTTTTGCGATGGTACATTTTAAAACTCAACATCTGCTGCGCAAAAAAAGCGAGCCGCAAAATGATTTCTGGCAAACACGCAGCGGACTTCGGAAACGCGGGCAGCTTTTTTCGGCGCGAAGAAAGCTACATTGACCGATGCACAATCGTTTCCTAATGTCCATCCATGGTGAAAAAACTGGCACTGGCAAAGCTGTGGCTGACCTACCGCTCGGCCAGAATGCGCAACAGCGCGTCCTTAAAAAGCCCGGCAACTTTTATCACTACTCCGACTGGCACGCCTCCCACTACGTCGAGGTTATGCGCGACCAGATTGTCAGCAAATATGAGCGATCCAAAATTCAAAACAATTGAGGTTGCTCAACTCTATGAAGAAATCAGAGGTTGGAGCCATCCTGAATATCCATTTTTGGACCCAAACTATTTGGAGGAATCAAGCACTCCAGCCATTGATTTCACACCTTACGTCACAACATGGCTTGCGGCAGATCGAGAAGAGGCGATCGCAGAACTGTGGAGTTTTTTGACTTACCAGCGAAATGCTTCCACTGCCTCGTATGAACTACGACAAGCTCTACAGGCTCGGTTGCCTTCTTGGGTAGAGCTTTCGGACACAGCCAAACACGAATTACACGCAATCTTTATTCTCACATGGCGAGCGGGTACGCCGAGGGTGGGAACGAGCCTGGCCGCAACAACTCTCGCGTGCAGACAGATGGCACTCGACCCAACGTTTGCCGATGAACTGATGGGACTTGCACGCTCCGAACTACGAAAAGATGAGGATGACGATTCTGGTTCGACTGAAGAATTCGATGTTAAATCGAGCATTACGCGAAAGGCAATGGTCGAACACGCGCGTGGAATTCCTGGGCTTCTGTCCGGGCTCATTTCACGCCATTGGCCACAGCAACGTAAACTTCTTCCTGAATGGAAAGAATCGGTCAATGATTGGGCGCGTCGCGTCCAATGCGTCGAGCTTGTTGCCGCGGCGCTCATTAAGTTTATGGCCCTCACCGCATTGAACAAAAGAGCCACGAGCAAAGCTTTCTTTAATGACCTGCCGAACGATTTGATTTTCAAGACCGCCACGCAAATCGCCCACGGGGCTGGGCGGTTCGTTCAGGAGAACGCGAGTGCCGACGACCTGGACGTATATCCCGCGCTTGAATTGTTGCGCCTTTACGACCGCAAACCGCCGGAAACGACCTGGAATGCACGCTGGCAAGCTGCATGTGCCGCAGCCGGTGATGATAAAGCACACCGAGTTTTCACTAAAACAGATCGGATGATTGCACTTAAGTCGTCCGGCATCTGGCAGGCGCTCGGGGACGGCGTCGGCGGTTATGAAGACTCACTCGGGAACCCGTTCCCGCCATTCGCATTCGACAGCGGATTCGGCCAGAACGTGATAGACCGAGCGGAATGCGAGGAGCTTGGACTGCTTGAGCCGGGCCAGCCGTTTCTGAGTTCGTGA
>PLJQ01000072.1:5034-5429 GCA_003140275.1 Limisphaerales bacterium | reverse complement strand
TCGCATATTATCGTTTGCCTTGCGCTTGGCGCAGCCGGTTCGACATGGCACCGGCCGCACCCAGGTTTAATCGGCAACGGGTCAAACCTGAGTAGCGACACAAACCTGGTACTTCCGATGGTAAAGGCGGTTCGTTCCGCGGGGCCATATCCCNNCTCGCCGATTATCTCGCCTCCGGCACTCTCGCCCCGTCCCACGGGGAGAGAGATGAAGCGACGGGAATTCGTGCGCGCCCGGCGGGGGACTGGCGGTGGTGCCGCAGCGCGGCTGCAGCAGCGTTGCGGGAAAGGCGGTCCGGTTTGACGACGCCAAGGCAACCTTGCAGGCGTTGCTTGTCGAATTCAAAGCCGCTTGAAACTCTTTCTATTATTGATGATTCTGTGGGTTTGGAGGCG
>PLJQ01000072.1:0-5023 GCA_003140275.1 Limisphaerales bacterium | reverse complement strand
ACTGACAGTTTCACTGACAGTCGAGTTGTGATAATCGGCTGGTAATCTCCTGCGGTTGCCTGTCCGCAAACCGAATCCAAACCCATTGGCCGACAACCTCGGCAAGTTCAAAGAAACGCGCGGTGCTTTGCTTCGGAGCACTATCAACAAGGTCTCCGTGTCCAGCGACCGATACGCACCGGCGTCGTGCGAAAGTGACGCTTCGAAGGCGCGGTCGAGTGCGCGAGCAGTGGCATTCTTAAACGTCCGCGACAAGATCGCGCAGCCGAACTCTTAGAGCTTTGGCAATTCTTAACAACGCATGGACGCTGACGGTTTGTTCGCCTCTTTCAACTTGACCGAAGTAAACGGGATGGAGGTCGGCCTTTTCAGCTAACCGCTCTTGGCTCAAGCCGGCTTCCTTACGGTAATGTCTGATGGCTTTACCAATGATTGTTTGATACGGTAAACCTGCTGGCACAGCCTGTTACGCAAGCAGGAAGAAGTTCCTCGGAACAGATTGTATAACCTTTTATTTTGTTCTTGCATCCATTTGGTGGTTAGTTCATTATTTTAACAACTCAGATTTTCATTTGGCCTGAACGAACCCGTCAGACGCTCTTTTAGGGTCCCCGTTCAAGAGATTCAGGGAGGTGATTGAGCCGAACTGAATCAAAAATGAAAAACAAACCACTCTGCCCAACGCCTGTCATTATATCCCCGTTTCGATATTTTAATCTCATCGCCCTGTGTTTCGCCCTGACGACTTCCCTGGCATTGGCCCGGCCACGAGACGTGCCAGCCCCATTGCCGGAAATGGAGCCCATCCTCTTTCACGAAACTTTTGATTACCTTTGTCCGGATTGCGTGACCAACGCGCAAGTGACGATCCCGAATTACGGCGTGCTGATTGAATCTTGGTCTTGGTATGCGCTGCAACGCTCCGGCACCGTCACACCTTTCATCATACCGGGCGTAGATTCGGGGCACACCAATGTGCCGTGTGACACGGGAGCAATTCGCATGTGGGTGAAACCGTATTGGACGAGTTCGTCGTTGACCAACGGCACCGGGCCGGGAACGTATGCCACCCTGTTTGCGCTGGCGGTGATAAACAAGAACCAGATTACCGCCGACTGGACCCTTCAATTCGACGCGAAGGGTTCTGCGCTGTCGCTGATTGGCCGGAGCGATGCAGGACCGGTCGAGTTACTCAATGCCAACATCGCGTGGCAAGCGGGTGATTGGCATCTGGTGACACTGGACTATGGACCTGGAAAAAATGGCACCGCCTTGTTTATCGACGGGCAGTTGGCCGCCGAAGGCGCGGGCACGTTGGCGGTATCGCCACAAACGGCGGGGGNNGGTCATCGGCAGCACGTTTTCGGGCACCGACGCCATCGGCGGAGAAATTGATGAGGTCTATTCCTTTGGCCTGCCCCTCACGGCGGAAGACGTGGCGTTTTACTACAACGCTTTGAGCGCAGCAGCGGCGCTGGGGCCAATCACGGCGGAAGAAGATCAGGCATGGGCAGACGCGATGGCCAAACAGGATTCGAGAGGCGGCGGACCTCAAATGAGAATGCTCGTTGGCGGCACGAGCGAATGCATCACTAACGTTCCGGTGTATATCACCAACATGGTTGCCACGTTCGACACCAATCAAGGCTGGACGGTCGTAACGTTTGACATCCAAGGGAGCTATGACGGCACGACGACGGCGCTCTACGATGTGTTTTCAGCCACGAATTTGAGCGGGCCGTGGACATGGCTAGAGCGCGGTCCCACGTGCAGCACCTATCAATACACGAACCAGCCAGACGGGAAGGCGTTCTATATTTTAGGCACGCCACAAGATACCGACGGTGACGGGTACACCGATGCGTTTGAAAACCTGGTGCGCAAGTCTGATCCGACCGTGGGCGAGAACCGGGTTCAGTCCGAGAACGCCATCACTGGCACGACCGACTGGCTGTTGAGCCATCCGGTCACGGTCGCGGACTCGCACGGGTGGCCCACGAACGATGCGGACACCATGCCGGAAATCGAAGGCTTTGCCTCGGCCACCAGCATCAACGTCACCGAGTCGCTTGATCTGTATGTCGATGTGCGGAACGGCAACACGAATTTCACCATCGAGATTTTCCGGTTGGGCTGGTACGGCGGGTTGGGTGGACGAAGAATGACTTGGAATGATAACGGTGCAACATCGCTCGTCACCCTGACCAGTCACAAGCAGCCAGTGCCAGTCATGAACGCGACCAATGGTTTGATCGATTGCCTGAATCAGTCCGCCTCAAGCAACAACTGGCAGAAAAGCTACTCTGTGACGATTTCACCGGACTGGGCGAGCGGGGTGTATGTAGCGAAGCTGACGACTGTAGGTGCGGGTAAACAGAGCTATATCATTTTCGTGGTNNAAGCTTACAATCCTTGGGGCGGCAGATCCATTTACCCTTACCCGGACCAAACGACATGCCC
Source organism: Limisphaerales bacterium (assembly GCA_003140275.1). GTDB lineage: Bacteria > Verrucomicrobiota > Verrucomicrobiia > Limisphaerales > PALSA-1396 > PALSA-1396. The sequence goes on along the minus strand of PLJQ01000072.1, from coordinate 2,563 downwards.
CAATGTAGTAGGCAGTAACACCGCCACCACTGTTTCGTTCAACCGTCCATACGCGCCAACAACCTGCGCCAACAATGCCGCTTATCTTGCTTATGGCGCTGGCGCTGGCGAGTTTTTAACTCAAATCAATCAATCCCCCTTACCTGGTTTTGAATACAACATGGTGCGGTGGCTGGAGCGGCAGGGGTATGATGTGACTTACTCCACAAGCATCGACACGCACCGAGGTTTGCCAGCCAACAAAACCATCAAAGGTCTTCTCTCCGTCGGGCATGACGAATACTGGTCGGCGACGATGCGCACGAATGTGGAGACGTTGCGGGATCAAGGCGTCAACCTTGGTTTTTTTACCGCGAATGCCTGCTACTGGAAAATCTATTTTGAATCGGGCGAACGAGTGTTTTCCGTCAACAAAGTAAACAATGCGGACCTCTGGCGAGGATCGAATACTAATAGTTCCACGGCTTACCCGGCTGAGATTTCGATGATCGGCGTGGAGTTCGTTTACATCAATGGCCTTGAAGGGGACATCACGATGGCAAACCCGCTGCCGTCGGGTTCCGGGATAGGGGGTCATCACTGGGCTTATGATTATTCAAGCCTGACCAACGGACAGACACTAACCAGAATATTAGGCTACGAAGTGGATGGTTGCTGGGATGGTCCTGATCCCTGCAACTCTATCACAGGCGCATGTCCTGGTTCGAACACAGTCAGGCTCGCTGATTCGGCGGTACAAACTTGTATAAACGTCCATGGCCAAACGATCACCTGCCATGCGTACGTGACCATCTACACGAATTCCAGTGGCGCGCAGGTGTTCGCCACCGGTTCCATGCAATGGAACTGGGGGCTGGATGACTTCGGATTTGGGTCGCAACTCCCTTGGAGCTCAACGAACACTTCACCTTGGGGCTTTTCCCGAGTTCGTCCGCCGGCTCAACAGATGACGCACAACGTACTGCTCAGGTTTTCTGGTAAGACCAATGCACCCGTAATCTTAACCAATGTGGACACAATCACCTCAGGTAATTGGACCAACCTTTACGGGGCGGACGGTTATTGGATTGCGGCCACCAATTCGATCACCAACCTTCCGGCTTACGCTCAAGTCACGTTCTCAAACCAAAACGTCCAAGTGTGGGACGATCCGTCTGCTGATCCCAAGGCACTCCTCAAACCCGGCTCGACCAACCGCATTGCCTCGGCTTGGACAACGACCGACACTCAAAACTCCGCCTTCACGATTGACCTGAACCTCACGGATACCAACACGCACCAAATCGCCCTCTATTGTGTTGATTGGCTCGGCACTGGAACGGTTCTCGAAAAAATCGAGGTCTTCGAATCGACCGACACTTCGTATGCGAATCCTTTGGACACGCGGGATTTTGACATGCCGGCCAATGGCGTCTATCTTGTTTGGAAGCTCAGCGGTCACAAAATTATTCGAATAACGAAAAAAGATTCGATCAGCGGCAACCAAGCTATGGTCAGCGGGCTTTTTTTCGGTCCCTGAACAATCGGCCCAAACCAAAAGGACAACAATATGAATATGAAATCCCAAATCAATTCCGGCTACCTATGGGTGTCAACCGCAATTTTCTTGCTTGTGAGTTCAGCCCAAGCTGACACTTCAGCTTTTACATCTGCGGGGTTCACGACCAATCAACCGGCGAGTTTTACCGGCACGCGCGGGTGGAATTTCCAAGTTAACAATAGCTATCCGTATGATGCCATCTCGATTACCGAACTAGGTGTTTTTGATAGTGGTGGAGACGGCTTAGACAATCCACATCAAGTTGGCTTGTGGACGACAGACGGAACTTTACTGGCGTCAGCGACGGTGCCTGCCGGATCATTGGCCCCATTGGTTGACGGCTACCGTTACGTGTCAATTGCTCCGGTGACTGTCACAAAAATATTCAGTGCGACTTTTGGTTACATCATAGCAGCCCAGTACTCTGCTGGTGACACTGATGACCTCGTAACACCAGTTTCAGGAGCGCTGTCAACTGGAGTGTTTCCTTTGACTGGGTCCTTCCCAGCGATTGGCCGGTATGGACTCGGACCGGGTCTGCCGTTTCCGAACCAACCTACGATACCAATGGAAGGCAGCATTGGGCCCGGATTTTGGGAGCCGAACTTTCAATTTGTGGCTGTCCCCGAGCCAAGCGTGTTTGCGTTTTTCGCCTTGGGTTCATTGCTCCTCGGCTGGCCGCTTTTCAAACCTCGAATTTAGGTGCTTGTTCGCTTTGCCTTCTTCAACCGGAGCATCAGAGCCAGCGCCACCGCATCAAAGATGTCCATNNCGTTTAGGCGGCAAGCGGAAGCCAAGTTCTTCGGGAAATCTTTTGGCGAGGATTTCGGCAAGAGCCTGTTTTGTTCCCTGGTCATCGCCAAAAAATTCTCGCCTCACCTGATCATGTGAAAACAATGCCACGCCGACCTTGCGGCTTGCGGCCACGGTAATGATTTGCTGGCCGAGCGTCCGAATTCTCTCGGAGCGGCGGTACGGTTTGATTGAAGTGTGTTGAAGCACCATCACGTCAGGCTGGTAACG
>PLJQ01000245.1 GCA_003140275.1 Limisphaerales bacterium | reverse complement strand
GCCGCCTGAAAAACTTCGATGAATGTCCGCCCGATGATTTTGCGTTTGCGTTCCGGGTCGGTGACGCCTTTCAGACGTTTGAGAAAAAGTTTCGACGCATCTTCGTATTGGAGCTTGATTTTGAAGTGGCGGCCAAAAACTTCCTGCACCACTTGCGCTTCGCGCGCGCGGAGCAATCCGTTGTTGACGAAAATGCAGGTGAGCTGGCTGCCAATGGCCTTGTGCAACNNCCGCCACACTGGAATCGACGCCGCCGCTTAATCCCAAAATGACCTTCTCATTCCCGACCTGTGCGCGGATTTCCTCGACTGCCTGCTCGACGTAATGGCGCATCGTCCAGTCTTTGCCGCAACCGCAGACGCGGTGGACGAAGTTGGCCAGGATTTCCCTGCCGCGCGGCGTATGCGCAACTTCCGGGTGAAACTGCAGCCCGAAAAACTTTCTCTTCGGATGTTCGATGGCGGCGTAATCGGAGTTCTCGGTCGTGGCGACCACTACGAAGTCCTTCGGCAGGCGTGTGAGATTGTCGCCGTGTGAATTCCAGACCTGCAACGTGTCCGGCAGCCGGTGGAACAAAGCGCAATCGCGATCGTTGACGGCCAACGCGCCTTTGCCGTATTCGCGCTTCTGCCCTTTTTCCACCCTGCCTCCGAGAAATTGGGCGAACAGTTGCACACCGTAACAGATGCCGAGCACGGGNNCCGTAGCAGATGCCGAGCACGGGCACGCCGAGGCCGAAGAGGGCCTTGTCCGGCAACGGCGCGTTTTTGTCATACACGCTCGACGGGCCGCCGGAGAGGATGATGCCGCTCGGCTTCAGCGCGGCGATTTTCTTTGCGGGTGTGTCGTAGCGCAGGATGGTGGAATAGACATTGCACTCGCGAATGCGACGCGCGATGACCTGCGTGTATTGTGAACCAAAATCAAGGATGACAATTTGTTCAGTCATGAAAACAGAGGGGCAAGTGTTTGCCTTTGAAACGAGGCTTTGGCGAGTTAAAAACAAATTCAGCGACGGTTAGATCGTATGGCTAGGCGTGGTGGGTTGAAACACGAACCATCAACTACCATAAGTGTTCAGTGCAAAAAACATGTAACACAACAAGGAAAGAAAACCCACAACGAGCGAGATGCCGAGAATGCCGAGGCTGCGTAACATTGATCGCGGGCGTAGCCAGGGAAACAGAAAGAGCACACAAGCATTTGCAATGATTGCGATCAGAACGGGCATGGCGAAAACGATAAAATCGGAATCAGCAATCGGCCATCGGTAAACTACTCTCGGACGATAAAGCTCGAAGCCAACTACGCAATGAACCAAGAATACCGTTCCAAGCAGAACTCCAGAGCAGCAGCCTGCAACCTCCCTACACATCCTTGAGTTATCTGGAGCGTTCATCATACCGAGGAAACGTAGCGCCTGAAATTTAGTCGTGCAAACCTTCGGGCCATAGCATAACGATGTTATTGCTTCACCACTTTGACCTGCCCGGCGCTGGCGTCATAGACGATCTTCATGCCGTAGGGGGCATCAGGAATGTTGCCGATGTATTTTTTCTCCACCAACTCGTTCAGGTCTTTCGGATTGCGCCCTTCCTGGGCGTTGAATAATTGAATCGTCTGGTTCAGCGCGGCGGTATCGATGGTTTTCACGGCGATTTTTTGCGCCTTGCTGATGGCGCCCAGATAATCAACCGGCGCCGTGAGGGGATTGCCGCTGGTGGTTGAATTAGTGGTTTGAGCCGGCGTATCCGAATTCTTGCTGCAACCAATGAAGGACAAGCTGACGACCAAGCCCAAGTAGAGAGTTTTTTTCATAAAGGAAGTGTAACTGGCGGTTTCAAGTAAACCAAGCGTCTGGCCAAAACGAAATACAAACAGGCCGGGCAACTGTTTGCCCAGCCTGCGCGAAGTTTAAACCGTTCGTTAAACGACCGAAGTCGTTATTTCGGCGGAGCCGGCATGTTGGTCTTGTCGGGCATCGCGGGAGCCGCGGGAGTTGTGTCTTCCTTTTTGCAACCCACTGCGAGCACGGACGCGGCCGCCAATACCAAGAATAAGTAGTTCAGTTTGTTTTTCATAGGCGTTCAATCTAGCAAACGGCATCAAAAGGCCAAGCGAAATTATTAGGCGAAATTTTGCAACTGATTAAAGCGTCCCGCGACCAAACTTCGGGCGTGCTCGATCAACTCCCGGTCTTCGGCAAGATCGCCAAAGCGAAGCCCAGGCATACCGCTTTGTTGCTGGCCGAGCAGTTCGCCGGGGCCGCGCAGTTTCAGATCGGCTTCAGCGATGCGAAAACCGTCGGTGGTTTCCTCCAGCACGCGCAACCGTTGTTTCGCGTCTTCGGTCCGGGCGGCAGCCACCAGGATGCACCAGGAATCGTGAGCGCCGCGGCCAATGCGCCCCCGTAACTGATGCAACTGCGCCAAGCCGAATTGTTCGGCGCTCTCGATCAACATCACTGTCGCATTCGGTACATCCACGCCCACTTCGATCACCGAGGTGGCCAGCAAGACTTTGGTTTTACCGGCGCGAAAGTCCGTCATCACGTGCTCTTTGTCGTTTGCATTCAATCGGCCATGCACCAACCCGACCGTATAAGGCGACAATTCCTTTTGAAGTCTCTCCCACTCCTGAGTCACGGCCTTGACGCCCAATTGACCGGAATCTTCCACGCGCGGATAGACGACATAAGCCTGCCGTCCCTCCGCCAATTTTTCGCGGATGAACGCCCAGACTTTCGGCAATTTGTCCGCCGCGCGCACGAAGGTTTTGATCTGACCGCGATCCGGCGGTAATTCATCGATCACGGAAACGTCCAGATCACCATACAACGTGAGCCCCAGCGTGCGCGGAATCGGCGTCGCGGTCATGACAAGGAGATGCGGATAACGACCTTTGCGGACGAGTTGTTCCCGCTGCGTCACTCCGAACTTATGTTGTTCGTCAATGATCACGAGGCCGAGTTTTTCGATCGTGAAGCCCGACTCGATGAGTGCGTGAGTGCCGACGAAAAGGGTTGAGGGTGGAGGGTTGGGAGTTGAGAGTGGCAACCGTTTCCGGCCATCGACCGCTGTTTTTCGACCTCCCGTCTGCAATTCTACGCGCACGCCAAGCGGCTCGAACCAGCGTCGGAAATTTTGGAAATGTTGCTCCGCCAGAATTTCCGTCGGCGCCATGAGTGTGACGTCGAAGCCGCTTTCCAAAGTCATCAGCGCGCAACAGGCCGCAACCACGGTTTTGCCCGAACCAACATCGCCTTGCAGCAGGCGGCGCATCGGCTGAACGCCGGCGGCCATGTCCTTGCGCAATTCACGCAATACTTTGGTTTGCGCGGTGGTGAGTTGGAAACCCAGTTGGGCAAGGAACGGTTTGATCAGCCGGTTGTCGCCGCCGCACGGCAGACCGCGCGCGTTGGCTTGAAGTTTTTTGCGCCGGGTCTGAATCGCCAGTTGCAGTTCAATAAATTCGTCAAGCGCCAATCGTCGGCGCGCAATTTCCACGTCGCTCATCGCTTGCGGAAAATGCAGCCTGTGGATGGCGTTTGCTCGTGTGGGGAAACCCGCCAGGGAAATCTCCGGGTGCGGTTCGACAATGTGCGCTTCACACTCCGCCAGCATTCGCCAGATCAGCGACCGCAACCAGCGCTGCGGCACCCCTTCGGTCAGCGGATAAATCGGGGCGATGCAGTTAATGTGAATGGAGCTTTCCTCGTCGCCCTCGATCACCTCGGTTTCCGGATGGTCGATGGTGCGCGGCTTGAGTGATTTCGGTTTACCGAAGACAAAGACGTCATCACCCGCCGCAAAATATTTTTCCATGAACGGCAGATTCCACCAGCGGCAATGCAGGCGGGCGGTGCCGTCATCGAGAATAATTTCAAAGACGGACTTCTGCCCAACGCGATAACGCTTCAGCCCGAGCGCGACGATATTGCCGCGGGTCGTCGCGGCCACGCCGGGCTGCAGTTCCTTGATGGCGAGAAAATGCCGGCGATCTTCGTAACGTCGCGGGCGATGGAGCAGCAAATCCCCGACCGTAAACAGTTCCAGGCGTGCCAACTGCGTCGCGCGTTCCGAGCCGACGCCCCTGAGCGAACTCACGTGGGCGGCAGGCTGAGAGATTCTGGTCTTCGGCGACATGGGCCGCACAATACAAACCGCTCAATGCCGCTTCAACGGGAAAGCGACTACTTGATTGGAGTTAGATTTGAGTTAAAGTCTTTTGGTTGTGGGTCGGAATGAGACAGACCGGTATAACCATCGGAACGGCGGCGCCGTTCAGGAATTTCAAATCTTCCGCGACCGCGTAACTCCCGCTGCTCCGATCATAAGTTGTCTGCTGGATGTTGTGACCATGATTTAACGATTATCCCGGGTCAACACGCTGGCAAAAGCCACTCAATTATACCGAAATGAAAAGTTGACAGTACGCCCCGCTTTTGGTCTTATCGCTCTCCCTTTTGAGGGAAAAATTATGTACGCTGTGTTAGAAACCGGGGGCAAACAGTATCGCGTCGTCGCGGGCGATACACTTAAAATTGAGCGCTTGGATGTCGCCGCAGGTCAACCGTTCACTTTTGAGCGCGTGCTGCTCGTCAATAACGACGGAAAAGTTACCATCGGTTCGCCGACCGTCGCCGAGGCGAGTGTGGTTGCCGATGTGGTCGGGCATATTCGAGGTGAGAAGAAAATCGCCTTTAAGATGAAACGCCGAAAAGGGTATCATCGCACTGTAGGGCATCGTCAGGAGTTGACGGTCGTCAAAATCAAAGAAATCAAAGCCTAATTTTTATGGCACACAAGAAAGGACAAGGCAGCGTTCGCAACGGTCGGGACAGCGCCAGCAAACGGCTCGGCGTAAAAGAATTTGGCGGTCAGGTGGTCACCGCCGGCAGCATCCTCGTCCGGCAGCGTGGCACCAAATTTGTGGCCGGCAAAAACGTCGGCACCGGTCGCGATTGGACCTTGTTCGCCCTCGTGGACGGCAAAGTTTTGTTCGACAAAGGCAGCAAGCGCATCAACGTGGTGCCGGCGGCAACTGCCAACAATTAAGCCAGCCTGAAATAATTTCACGGCGAGGTCATCGGCCTCGCCTTTTTTATTTAAGTATTCTAAGCCTCCTCGTCTGAAGAATGATTTACTTTGATTATAGTTGTCATTTTTGGGGCCAGATGTTTTCGCTGCGTGCTGCTGCTAATCGCACGAGCCTGTCTTTCGACGAACAGGAAGAGGTGGGGGACATCGGCAAATTAGGAAGATACCATGGTCAACCGCAATCATACGGCGCGGCGCAAGTGCGAGCACCCAAGAATGTGCCTCACGAAAAAAAGGTGAAATGGTTGGTCAGGAAAATTCTGCTGCACCTGTCTGTAATTCGCGAGTGCGGTGCAACCAACATCCGCGTCGATTTAGCCATCTATCACGATGGGCAATGCAATTGCGAATTTGATACCGAGGAAATTAGAATGCTGGCTGAATGTGGTGTTCCGTTAACGGTCAGCGTTTACGAGGACGAGAAAATGGCTGAAAGCAAATGAAAAGGTTATTTTGCTAGATTAAGATCGCATCCAAGATGTTCATCGACGAAATCAAAATCTTTGCCCGTGCCGGTCACGGGGGCAAAGGCTGCGTGGCTTTCCATCGGGAAGCCTACATTCCCAAGGGCGGCCCCAGTGGCGGCAACGGCGGGCGTGGCGGCAGCGTGATCCTGCAAGCCGACCACGACCTGAACAATCTCATCGGGCAATATTATGTTCCACGCCTCATCGCCGAGCCGGGCGAAGCGGGCATGGGCAAAGGCATGGATGGTCACGCCGGCAAAGACCTGATTGTGAAAGTCCCGTGCGGCACTCTGGTTTGGCAACGGCCGTCGGCACTCATCGCGCCCGAGTCAGAGGATTCGTCCGATTCAACCGAACCCCGATCGCTAAAATTGTCCACCGGCCAGCGGCCAAGGTTGCGGCATTCCGGCGACGGAAGGGCAATGGAGATAGATCT
>PLJQ01000015.1 GCA_003140275.1 Limisphaerales bacterium | reverse complement strand
CCTCGACCCAACCGGAACTGGCCTGCGAACCCAAGCAACCCACCGCAATTTTCCGCCGCGGCGGGCGCATTCCCAATCTTCATGAATTGGAAAGTAGAAAACCGGCTTTAATCAGCGTTTCCTTAGCTGGAAAGCAATCGCAACGGGTTCATCTGTGGCGGCCCTTTCAATTGCAGCAGCGAAGAGCAATACATCATCCGAATATGATGAGATTATCTTGCAAAGACGATCCATTATCTCCAACCGCTTTAGAGACGGCAAAGATTTCCACGGTTCGATTGCTTTTGAGGAAATCTACCGCACCTTCACACCACAACGCTTTTTTTCCACTCACAGCTTTCTTGCCGAATACTATTGGCGGCCCGCGTGCGCTCCCCATTCAATCGCATCGTGCCGGCTAAGATGGGGCAAACACCCCATAGCGGACATTGATTTTCCCCGTTTATTCTGCTCACAGAAAACAGAAAAAATTTCTCAACTGGAAAGTCATGGTCATGGTCATTAAACGCATCGTTGTTTTATTATTTGTCACAACGCTTTTAGGTTCAGCGCGGGCCGCGCCGGCGTTTCCGGTTAGGTACAGCGCGAATAATCGTTATCTGGTGGATCAGAACGACGCGCCGTTCCCCATCATGGGCCGCACGGCGTGGTTCATCACTTCGCTGTCCGTCGCCGATTACCACACGTTCCTCGACGATACCGCGGCGCGCGGCCACAGCGCAATCGAGTTGCACGTCCTCAACCACGACCCTCGCGGGAGCCACCCGCCGTTCAACGGCAACGGCGATCAACCCTTCCTTAACCGGCTCAACGGAACGAGTTGGAACGGCTCACTCTCCTATGGCAACATCAACAACGAAGCGCCCGACTTCACCACCCCGAACGAGGCTTATTGGAGTTTGGTGGACGGCCTGCTCGCCTACTGTGAAACCAACGGCATCCTCGTCTTCCTGTTTCCCGCCTACGTTGGCTACGCTGGCGGCAACCAGGGCTGGATGCAGGAGATTGTGGCCAACGGCACCACGAAGATGCAGTCCTACGGCGCGTGGATCGCGACGCGGTACCAAAACCAGAAGAACCTCGTCTGGATGATGGGCGGCGACATGGGCACATCGCCCAACACCTTCAGCACCGCCCAGACGAGTGTGGAAAACGCACTTTTGACCGGGCTCAAGAGCGTGGCGGGCCAGCAGTCCACGTTGTTCAGTGCCGAATGGACCTCGGAGTCAATCGGGACGGACCAGACGACGTTCGGCACTTCAATGACGCTCAATGGTGCTTACTCATGGTCAGGCGCCGTGAACAACCAGGGCCGCCGTGCCTACGCCCATAGCCCGGTCGAGCCGGCGTTCCTGCTCGAAGAGCCGTATGACGAAGAAGGCCTGGACGGGAACGCCTACAACCCGAGCGCGATTCAACCAGTGCGCCGCTTCCAGTGGTGGGGCTGGCTCTCGACCATCGGCGGCTACATTTCCGGCAACGGCTACGTGTGGCCGTTCAGTGACCCCGGCTGGCGCAATCATCTGGACACGCAGGGTGCCCGCGACATGGCACGGCTGAACGCCTTCATGGGCTCCATCGCCTGGTACAACCTGGTCCCCTCCAGCCTGAATGGGATGCGGACGCTCATCACGGCTGGCGGCTCAGCCATGAATTCCAGCGACTACGTGGCCGCTGCGGCGGCCACGAACGGGACGCTCATGGTGGCCTATGTCCCGCCCGCGCATAGCGGACCGATCACGGTGGACATGGGAGCGATGAGCGGCCTGACGCGGGCGCGCTGGTTCGATCCGACGAGTGGGGCATACAATGACATTGGGACCGGACTGACCAACACCGGCTCGCGCTCCTTCACCACTCCGGGTAATAACAGCGCGGGCACCACGGATTGGGTGCTGGTGCTGGATTACACGACCGGAAACACCCCGGCGGGTCCGACGATCAGTGACATTCTGGATCAATCGACGACGGTGAACACGCCGACCGCAGCAATTCCGGTTACGATCAGCGATGCGGACACGCCGGCGGGCAGCCTGACGTTGAGCGGGAACTCTTCGAATCCGACGCTGGTACCGACGAACAACCTTGTGTTTGGGGGCAACGGGGCGAACCGGACAGTGACGGTGAGTCCGGCAGCCGATCAGACGGGAAGTGCGACGATCACGGTGAGTGTGAGCGACGGGACCAACAGCGCGAGCGACACGTTTGTGCTGACGGTGAGTTTGCCGTTTGCGGGCACGCAGTCGTTCACGAACGTGGCGGCGATTACGATCCCAAATTCGGGGACGGGACCTGGGGCATCGTCGCCGTATCCGTCGGTGATCAATGTCTCGAATATGGCGGGGACGATCAGCAGCGTGATGATGACGCTGAAAAACCTCAGCCACACTTGGACGCGGGACATCGATATATTGCTGGTGGGGCCGACGGGGCAGACGTTGATTGTGATGTCCGATGCGGGTGGCGATAATGGGTCGGCGGGGTCGGCGGGGGCCAATAATGTGACGTTGACGTTTTCGGATGCGGCGGCAACGGTGCTGCCGGACACAACTCTAGTGGCGGGCACATATCGGCCGACCAATTATGTGGATGCTTCCATTGGCGGGGACAATTTCCCCAGTCCCGCGCCGCTCGGCCCGTGGGGGACTAACTTCTCGGTGTTCCAGGGGCTTGGGGCCAACGGGGCGTGGTCGTTGTATGTGTTTGATGACGGGCCGGGGGATAAGGGCAGCGTTGCGGGCGGGTGGAGTCTGAGCATAACGACGGTGCCAGGCAGCGAGGCGGGGCCGACGATCAGTGACATTCTTGATCAAACGACGTTGGCGAACACACCGACTGCGGCGCTACCGTTCACGGTGGCCGACGCGGACGCGCCGACGGGCGCGGTGGCCGAAGTGGACGCGCTGGCGGGCAACCTGACGTTGAGTGGGAACTCGTCGAATCTGGCGTTGGTACCGACGAACAATATTGTGTTTGGGGGTGGCGGGACGAACTTGACGGTGACGGTGAGTCCGGCGGCCGATCAGAGCGGGAGTGCGACGATCACGGTGACTGTGAGCGACGGCCAATTGAGCACCAACACGAGTTTTGTGCTGACGGTCATTGCGGTGAACACGCCACCGATGCTTGCGGCGGTTTCCAACTGCGTTCTTAATGCGGGCCAGATTTTTTCGCTCACTAACTCGGCAAACGATACGGATGCTCCGCCGCAGGTATTAACCTTCAGCCTGCTCAATTGTCCGACCGGCGCAACGCTCAACGCGACCAGCGGCGTCTTCACGTGGCGGCCCACCGTCGCCCAGGGCGGCTCGACCAACCTCATCGAGTTCATGGTTGCGGACAACGGCGTGCCCGTGATGAGCGCGACCCAGAGTTTCATGGTTACGGTGAACACGCTCGCATCGCCCAGTGTGACACCACTGGAACTGACCGACAACCAGTTCACGTTCCTCGTGACCGGTGACGTTGGCCCTGACTATACCGTACAAGGTTCATCCGACCTTGCGCTCTGGACCAACCTCTTCACCACGAATTCGCCCGCGATGCCGTTTGCGTGGACGTTCACCAATACGGCTGATTTTTCGCAACAGTTTTTCCGGATCTTGCTTGGACCATGAGTGCGGTCAAGCACTGCCGGTTTTGTCAGTGACGCCAGTGGAGTGTGAATTATCGGCAGTGGAAGCACAATGTTTTGTTCCTTACCATCGACCCACACTCGCGTCTTTTTCGTTTTTTTCGACTGCTTCTCGTAACCTAGAAATTCAGTTTGTGTGGCGTTAACATCCAACCTGATCGTCCTACCGTCCGCAGCTACGTTGGGGGTAATCTCCACGATTGGTCCGAATGGGAGGGCATCGCTCAGAAAAGGATCTGCTTTTACCCCATTCGGGGATTGTACGCCGGCAGGATTGAGTGCTTCCGGTTTGAAGCCTTTGATGACTGTCTTCATAGTGGCGGCTGCACCGGCGAACGTATCACGATTAAGGGAACGATTAAGGCAGCATCTCGCCGGGCCTGCTTTTGCCGTAAACCACCGTTGAGAATCCAACCAATCAGGACCAGGCAGACATAAAAGACGACTGCGTAGAGGCGATCACCTTGATCTCGGATGAGTCCATCCAAGAACTTGAACACCGGTTTGAGCAGATAGATGGGATCGTTGGTCAAAGCGCCTCCTTATGTGTTCACCACTTGCGCCACGGGTTACCGACGCGCAACGTCTGGATGCGGTCGCGCAGCTTCTTGATGACCTTGGAATAAATCCCTTCCTGCCCAAGACTGCGCCGCGCGTTGGCAACGGTGTGAAACGAGAGCGAAGCAACCTGCCTGCGTTCTGAAACTTTGGTTCGTGACGGCGCGAGCTTTAAAACGAGTTCAGTTGCCCTTGAGCCGGTAAAACTGGTTGCTGGAAGTCGGGCTATTGGTGAGGACGTATTGGTTGGCAACGCCCCTCGGCGTCCCCACCACGGTAGCCCAACTATTCGATGCGATGACATTCGTCACGGACTGAAGCGTGAAATCGCCGTAGTAGGATGGCCAGGAGAGGACCGCGTTGGCCGAGAAATTCTGAATGTTCAACGTCGGACTTCCCAACTCGAACGCCCCGATGTCGCTGCCGTCGCCGCCGCTCGCATTGGCGATGGCGGAAAAATCAAATGGCCGGGGCACGCCGCGCTGGTCGGTGGTGACACCGAAGCTCATGCATTGGTCAATCGCCGGGCTGTTGGAAAGCAGCGCATGAGTGAAGGTCGGGCCGCCGTTATCCCGCAACGGGCCGAGCTTCGGATCGGTGTTGATCTGATCCGTCGCACTGGTCAAAAAGCCTCCGCCGTCGTCGCTGCTGAGGTTATAGCCGTCCGATGTGAGCGGGCCGGAGTTGTAGATGTTGGCCCCCGAAGCGCCCGCGTTCAGGATGGTGCCTCCGATCTCCAGCTCCCCGCCCGTCGGACCTTGGTTGTAGATGCCGCCGCCAATGCTGGCGATCACTTTCAACGTCGCCGTCGCGCCACCCGAAAACGCGCCGAAATTATAGATGCCCCCTCCGCTGCCCCCTCCGCTGGTCGAATTGCCGCTGAACGTGCAGCCGGTCACCGTCGCCGTGGCGCTGCCACTCGCGCCGGTACCGTCGTTGAAAATGCCGCCGCCAGAGGGGGCCGAATTGCCGCTGATGGTGCTTGGCGATCACCGCCAGCGTCGCGCTGCCGGAGGACTCACCGAAATTGTCGATGCCGCCGCCGCCGCCACTTGCGGAGTTGCAGCTGATGGTGCAGTTGCGAATGGTCAGCGTCGAATGATCATTGAAGATACCGCCCAAGCCGTTACTGATGGTCAGGCCGGAGATGCTGACGGCGGCGGCGTTCGTGACGTAGAACACGCGGCTGGCGTGGTTGCCGTTGACGGCCAGCACGTTCGCGCCGGGGCCGATGAGGGTGAGGTCCTTTGAAATCAATAACTGGCCGCTGGTCAGCGTGATCGTGCCGGTGACGACATTGGAGAAGATGACGGAATTGCCGCCGGCCGTCGCGTTGTTGTCGGAGATCGCCTGCCGCAACGAACCGGACCCGCTGTCGTTGGCGTTAAGCACCAGGAACGTCGCCGGCGGCTGGACTTCGACTGCGCCGATGTCGCTGCCATCACCGGCCGAGGCGTTGGGAATCGCGGGGTTGTCAAACGGCCGGGGCTGGCCACGCTGGTCGGTGGTCTGGCCAAAGCTCCTACCTTGATCAATCGCCGGACTGCCGGCCAGGGGCAACATCGTCGGGGTGGGGCCGCCGTTGTCCTGTAACGGTCCGAGCAGCGGATCCGCGTTGACCTGGTCACCTACGCCGGTCAAAAAGCCGCCTCCGTTATCACTGCTAAGTTTGTAACCCAGCGAAATGATTGTGCCGAGATTGTTCCCGATATTTGCGCCCAAGGAGCCAGCTTTCAGGATGCTGTCTCCTATTTGAAGCATCGCGCTGCCGACCTTGCCGTACGTGAAGATCCCGCCGGAGCCGAAGGAGGTAGAGACCAAGTTGCTGCTGAACGTACTGGCGATCACCGTTAGGGAAACGCTGATTTAATCCCTCCGCTTCCAATTGCTTACTGACGGCCTCTCCCTAGTTTCCTAAACTCGGGGGGCATG
>PLJQ01000307.1 GCA_003140275.1 Limisphaerales bacterium | reverse complement strand
ACGGAGTGACGCGCCCTACCTTGAGGGTCAGGGTGGGACGTTTGTTCGTCAAAGCCACCGGCGCATCGCGCAAGCGCAAATCATGTCCGCGCAAGACAACTGACCAGCCTTTGTTGCGGCGCAATTCGTCCAGCACCGCCGCGAGCCGTTCGCGGGCTTCGTGATTGCGTGCGTTGGTTTCGAACGGGAGTTCAGTGCGGAACACGCCGTCATACACGTTCGACAATTTCAGCGACACCATTCGCAGACTGACGCGCCGCTGCCAGGCTTCCCGCAACAGCCCGCGCAAGCGCCCATAAACGTCCGTTTCCAGGTCGGTCGGTTCTCTCAGACTTGCGGCCCGCTGGTTCTCGTCGCGGTCGTTGTAACGCACCTTCACGGTCAACGTCCGCACGCTCCGCCCTTCTTCCCGCACGTCGGCAAAGAGTTTATCGGCCATCCGTCGCAGCACGGCTTCGACATATTCGTTCGTCGGTCACGTCTTCGTTAAACGTTTCCTGTTTGCCGTATGACTTTTGCGGCTCAGTCGCGGGAATCAAGGGGCGCTCGTCAATGCCGTTGGCGAACTGCCGCATGACGGGCGCCTGGTTTCCGAGTAGCAACGCCAGCATATCGACCGGCGTCGCGGCGATTTGCCCGATGTCGGCCAGCCCCGCCGCGTTCAACCGCACGGCGGTTTTCGGTCCGACCCCCGGCAGCCAGCGATTCGGCAACGAATGAAGAAACTGTTTTTCCTGTCCGCCCGGCACGGTTTCAAAAGCGGCGGGCTTGTTCAACTTCGACGCAATCTGGCTGACAAGCTTGTTTGAGGCGATACCCTCGCTGACGGTGATCTTCAACGATTGCCGGATGGCCTGGCTGATCGTCAGCGCGATTTCAAGGGACGATTTGCTCCGGTTGGCCGTGATGTCGAAATAGCCTTCATCAATGGAAGTTTGCTCCACGCTCGGCGTGAAATCGTAGGCGTAGCCAAACATCCAGTTGGAGAACTGCTCGTAACGTTCGTAATCGCCGGGCAGGACGATGAGCTTTGGGCAAAGTTTTCGCGCCCGCGCGGTCGGCATCGGCGTGAAGACGCCAAACTTTCGGGCCTCGTACGAGGCCGACGCAATGATGCCGCGACTTTCACCGCCAACGGCTATGGCTTTGCCCCGCAGCCGCGCGTCCGCTGATTGTTCGACCGAGGCGAAGAACGCATCGGCGTCGAGATGAACGATGGTCCGCACAAACAAAATGAAGAATGCAGAATGAAGAATGCAGAAAAGGGTCAGTCGCCACGGGCGCGTTTGCTGATGGTGACGAAAATGGCGACCAGTTCGTTGGCTTCATCCAGCAAGGGTTGCAACCTGGCTGCTGGAAGAAAGTTTTCATCCCGCAGCAACTCGATCCAGTAAGCGGATTCGTCGGCTTCTTTCAGGCAATCGCCGATCTTGGCAATGAATTCCGCCTTCGACCGGCCTCGGTTCGCTTCGCGGTAGTTGGCCCCAACGGATGTTCCGGAACGCAAGAGTTGCTTGCCCAACACCTGCGCCGCCGTGTCATTGGGCAGCGCCACAAACAGCCGGATTACCCGCCGGGCAAACTTTTTAGTGCGCGGCCCCAGATCTTTTTCTGCATTCTTCATTCTTCATTCTGCCTTTCTTATCAGCGCCTTGAAGACGCCCTGAATCATCAACTCTTGCGCGGGTATCAGGTCGGGATACTTTGGGTTCTCGGCTTTCAAATACGGCTTGCCGCCTTTTAAGACGAAAGTTTTGAGCGTGCTGGCCCCGTCAATCAGCGCGGCTACAACCTGGCCGTTGCGCGGGTCCGGCCCGTGTTCCAAAACGACAAAATCGCCGTTGAGAATGTGCCGCCCAATCATGGAATCCCCCGTCACGCGCAACGCGAAAGCGTTTCGTGTCGGCTTGTAGCCGATGCTTTCGATGTCCACCGAAACGCAGCCCTCGGCGTCCTGCTCGCGGCTTTGCGGCAAGCCCGCCGGGATTGAGCCATACAGCGGAATGTCCACGATGCGGTTGCGAAGTTTCGTCAGCGGGGACAAGACACGCAACGACCGCGCCTTGCCGGGGTTGGATTCCAGGAAGCCCTTTCGCTTTAAGGCGTCGAGATGATCGGCGGCAGCACGTGAACTTTTGAAGCCGAAACGTGCTGAGATTTCTCGTAATGTCGGCGTGGATTCGCCAGCCCGTTGCGCGGCGAGCACGAAATCCAAGATTTGACGCTGTCGTTTGGTCAATCCGGTCATATACTACTCACATGAGTAGTATATCGAGAAGCGATTGTCAACCCGGTATCAAAAATGTAAATTGCGCTCGTTTGAGAACAACTGCAATTGAGTTCTTGTGTGAGGTCGAAGCTCTCCAGGAAGAAGCGGTGAAGAAGACTGTCGCGCTTCTGCCGATTGCCAACGGTGCCACTGAATGCCTGTCGCACATACTTGACCGTCAAAACCTTCTATGCCGGACATCGACGAACCGCGAATTGTTGAATGTCGCGGCAGGGGCCGTCACCGAAAATAAGGTCGAGCGCAACATTGCGTATGACCCTTTTGACATCTTTTGGGGCAACCCCGATGAGCCGAAGCACTCATGGTTGTTGTGGTATTTTATTAACCCTCATGCAGAACATGGCTGTGGCCCTTTCCTGTTGCAACGCTTTTTAAGCGCCCTGGCGATTAGCGCGGCTGAATTGCCAGTTGACGGAAACTGCGAAGTGACGCGAGAGGACGAGCACATAGACCTCCTGATCACCCGCGCTGTCCCGGATGGTAAATATGCCATTATCATCGAAAACAAAGTGAATGGTGCTGTTGACCGAAAGGAGCAGCTTCAAAATTACTACGGCGTGGTGCGGCGAAAGGGTTTCGAGGAAGATCAGATATTTGTGTGCTATCTCACATTGCGGGGAGGAAACCCAAGTAGTGAAAGCGTAGGGAGTCTTAAGACACGTCCGACAGAAAGGACGTTCAAGGAACACATCGTTCCTTGGTTGGAAGGGGTTCTACGCGATAGGGACAAATGGCCAGTCAAAATGTCAGAGGGCATGAGCGACAATCTCAAACACTATTTGGCCCTGATAAAATGGCGCTTGAACAAGGAGAAAATTATGCAAATGAATCACTGGCAAACCACAGCCC
>PLJQ01000044.1 GCA_003140275.1 Limisphaerales bacterium | reverse complement strand
GGCTGTTCCGACGCGATGTGAATAAGTCGGAGCGAAGCGACGCTGGTCTTGCAATGATGCTCGAAGATATTCACATCCGTCAACAGGCGACGGTAGTGTCGGCGATTTTGAGCACGTGACGTTTTCTGGGATTTGGGTTTTTGGGCCAATTTCCTTTGGTTGATTACCGCCGTTGGGCCTGTGCGTAACTGTGAAAAAGCCGCGCGTTTTGTGCGAGGCTTTTTCAAGCAGGTGTGGAAATCATCAAGAAAATGTTGCCGAAGGCCACCTTGATCGATTTCCATATCTGCGGCAGTTTCCACAGGCATCCCCTTCCGAACGTCTGTTTCTTTGTTTCTTTTTGCTCCTTTTTCTTTGTTTGCAAAAATCCGGAGCCTTTCAGGAAAAATGTCGTGCCAGGATCGCCCGTAACGATGATCGACGACCGGCGGAAGGCATGGCTGTTATGCTGCGTTGTTTACAGGAATCATTGGCCGTCCTCCTCTCCCGGCTTCCGCGGCTGTTTCTTGCGCATCGATTCGCCATGGAGTTCGATGCGGTGCGCGTTATGCACGAGGCGGTCGAGGATGCTGTCGGCGATCGTCGGGTCTCCGATTTGCTCATGCCAGTGCGCGACGGGCATCTGCGAGGTGAGAATCATCGAGCGCCGCTGATAGCGGTCGTCACAGATTTCGAGGAAGTCCCTCCGCTCGCTGTCCTTCAGCGGAGCCATGGCAAAGTCATCCAATAAGAGTACGTCCACTCGGGAGAGCTTCAGCAGCACTCGTCCAATGCTGCCGTCGGCATGCGCGATGGAAAGTTCGCGAAACAACTCGCTCATCCTTTTGTGCAGCACCGAATAGCCATCGCGGCATGCTTTTTGCGCCAGGGCGCAACCCAACCAGCTTTTGCCGATACCCGTAGGCCCGATGAGCACGAGGTTCTGCTTCTGGCGAAGCCATTCACCTGATGAGAGCGTTCGCATCAGCTTGCGGTCGAGGCCGCGCGGATGCTGGTAATCGATGTCCTCGATCACGGCGCGTTCTTTTAGCTTGGCCGAAATCAGACGGCGAGCCAGTGCCCGATTTTCTTTCCAGAGCCATTGTTGATCGACCAGCAAGGCAAAGCGTTCCTCGAAACTGAGTTGGCTCAGGTCCGGGGTTTCCAGTTGCGCGCGAAAGGCATCGGCCATGCCGTGCAACTTCATCGTGTGCAGTTTTTCAATCGTGGGTTGATTCAACATCAGGATTTCCTTTCCTTGGTGGCTACTGAAGAAATCGTTGTGGATGGATCGTAGTAGTCGGACCCGCGCAGGTTTTCATGCGCCGGACCCGGCCGTTCGGGCTCCATATCCATCGTGATTTGCTGATCGAGAGAGCGCTTCAGAATCGAGCGCAGACTCGTGTAGGAGCATGCCTGTAGTTTCAGGGCGCGCTGACTGGCGGCTTCCATCCGCGGGTTGGAGTATGTCTTCGCCAGACGCATAATGCCGAGGCAGGCGCGGTAGCCCATCTCTGGATGCGGTTTGTTTTCCATGATCGTGCGGACCACTTCAGCGGTTGCCGTTCCCACCGTTGCGGCCCAGTGAATAAGCCGCGAGGGCGTCCATTCCAAGTGCGCCTGGTGACTCTTGGGCATGTGTCCGTGGACCGTCGTGTGGCGGTATGCTGCCGAACTCCGGACATGGGACGCGATTCGCTTGCCGGCATCAAAGATCTCGACGGTCAGGGCGGTAAAGCGCGCTTCCAGTTGGTGGTCGGCCAACTGATACGGAACGCTGTAATAATGGCGGTCAATCTCGACGTGATAATCGATCGAGGCCCGGACGGTTTTCCAGTCCCCCATTACATAACGCTGGACCGGTAACGGTTGAAGCGCTGGCCGGTCCACGTTGGCGTACAGCAAGGCCCGCGTGCCTTCCCGTTTGCGGAAGGGGCGATTGTTCAGCCGTTCCAACAGCGGAGCGATCGCATCATTGAGTTCCGCCAGCGAGAAGAACTTCTGATGGCGCAAGGCGGCCAAAATCCAACGCTCGACCAGAAGGACCGCATTCTCAACTTTGGCTTTATCCCGGGGTTTGTACGGACGCGCTGGCAGAACCGCCGCGCCGTAATGCTCCGACATCTCATGATAGGTGCGGTTGATATCCGGCTCGTAGCGGCAGGCCCGGTCCACCCCAGTGCGCGGATTATCCGGCACAATCAGCTTTGTCGTGCCGTCGAAGAACTCAAAGGCGCGCACATGACAGTCAATCCAGTTCGCCAGCTTTTGGTCTTTCGTCGCCCGCGCAAACGTGTAGGTGCTGGCTCCCAGCACCGCGACAAACAGCGAAGCTGGCGCCGCTTCTCCAGTGCGATAATCGTCGATGGGAACTGTCGGCCCTGCCCAGTCCACAAACATCTTCTCGCCAGCAGTGTGTTCCTGCCGCATGACGACGTTGTGATTCCGGTTCCATTTCTGGTACAGCTCACAATAACGGCTGTAACCATACCCATCCGGTTGGCTCTGGCGATACTCTTCCCAAATCAGCTGCAGCGTCAGATGCCGGTGAGCTTTCAGTTCGCGATGAACTTCGGCGAAATCGACGCCCGCTCGCCGATTCGGCGGCGCACGCTCTGGTTGTAATGGAAAGAGCAGCTCGTTAAGTCGCCGATCATCGTACTCTTCCGGCAGAGGCCACTCGAGACCCGCAGCTGCCGCCCTTTTTAGATATCGATGAACCGTCGATTGACAGATTGAGCAACTGCGGGCGATCTGGTCTTGATTGAGATTAGCCGCGAACCGCAGTCGTAGGACTTCTTTGACTTTTCGCATGGACAACTCCTTTTGGGGCATTCCGCTTCCTCCACCTTTCAGTGGAGACGGATCCCCCTTGTTGTCCAGCGTCCTCTTCGCTCGTTGAAGAGAAGCCCTCTTCAGATCAGAAAACTATTCCGGCCATGTGAATATCCATTCCGATCGAGCCGGAATTTCTATTCATTCCGGCCCGG
>PLJQ01000383.1 GCA_003140275.1 Limisphaerales bacterium | reverse complement strand
CGAGGTTCGTCCGTCGGCGCATCAAGCAACGGTGAGGTGTTGGCTGCGGGTGGTAATGACAATGCCGGGACATTTGCCAGCGCCGAGCTCTACAGTCCAGCGACGGGCAAGTGGACCGTCACCGGCAGCATGGCCACAGTCCGCACCTTCCAAACAGCGACGTTGCTCCCGAGCGGCCAGGTGCTGGTCGCGGGTGGGCTCATCGGCATCAGCGACACCGGCGTTATTTCCTGCACCGGAAGCGCCGAGCTTTACAACCCGGCCACCGGCCAGTGGACGGTGACTGGCAGCATGACGACACCGCGTTTCGAGCACGCGACGACATTGCTCGCTAACGGTCAGGTGCTGGTCGCCGGCGGCCTCAACTCCTCTGGCACCGCCCTGGCCAGCGCCGAGCTTTACGACCCATCCAGCGGCACCTGGAAGGCGACCGGCAACATGAACAACGCTCGCGCCGGCGCCCAGGCTACGCTCCTCCAAAATGGCCAGGTATTGATTGCCGGAGGCGCCGGCTTCGCGAAAACTGCCGAGCTTTATGCCAACGGTCGCTGGACGCTGACCAGCAGCATGGTCTTTTCCCATCCGAGCACCCGGGCGTCGCTGCTTCCGAACGGTGATGCGCTGGTCTTTGGAGGGAATCTGGCCAGCTACGCCAGCGAGTTCTTCAACCCGGCCACGGGCCTTTGGACCGCAACGCACAACATCGGTGTCAATCCTCCGAACGGCCCGCTGACGCTGCTCCTCACCGGCAAGGTTTTACTGGCAGCCGGAGAAAGCTCCTATGGCACTGACAGCATCGCACGCCTCTACGATTCGCCCAGCAACTCCTGGCTGCTCACCGGGAACCTGAACCAAGCCCGCGCCGGCCACACCGCGACGCGGTTGGCGAACGGCCAAGTGCTCGCCGCCGGCGGTAAATTCAAGAACTCGAACGGCACGTTCACCATCCTCTCCAGCGCCGAACTCTACACGCCATAAGGCTTCGAGTTCAACAGCCAGTCGCGACGCTATCGTCGAGGGTGAATGGAACGATACCCTTCCCAGTTTTGCCATCTATTTCGCCGCATCGCCTTTACCGCTCGACCACGCCATGAGCAAACGACGTATCATTTTTCTTTCAGTGGTCGTGATTGTTGTCTTGGTCGCAGTCGTTTTCAGCGTCATGGCCCCCGCAGCGAAGAAGCGTGCGGAGTCGCTCAACTGCGCCAGCTCCACTACTTCCATTTGCCTTGCGGCTCGGCTTTGGGCGGAGGACCACGGCGGATTGATGCCGACGAATTTCATTTGCATGAGCAACGAGATAGGCCCCCCGAAGATGTTGTCCTGCATTCCTGCACGGCGGACGCGCACCGAGGATTGGGCAGAGTTCACTTCCCAGAATTGCCCGTACGAGATTCTTGCGCCTGGGTTGCGAGTTGACGACACCAACACGGCATACCTACGTTGCACGATACATGGCCATCTCGGTTACAGCGACAGCACGGTTTTCGATGGAGTTCGGAGACGAGGCAAATTTGATTGAGCGGTCTAACCATGCGCCGCTCAAGCAAAAGGCAACTAAGTGGAATATAGAGCATCGCCCAAACCCTCACCCTTGAACGAATGAATCTGAGACGGAACATCCTCTTGCTGCTGGTCGTGGCTGCGTTTGGTTGTGGGCTGCACTGGTGGCCGGATCTCGGACCGGTTTATCAAGGGCACCGCACAGCCGATTGGGTGGAACAGGCATTGAAAGAGCCCTCACGTTCAAATGCCTTTGAAGCGGTCTTAAAGATTGGCGCGCCCGCTGTGCCTTTTATTGCCAAGGCTCTTCATGACCGATCCCACCGGTTTCATTTTCTGTCCGCTGATCAGGTGACTTATTTTAGCGATGTTCATCCTCGAATAGGCCGGTGGGTGGATCTAAGCCGGTGGGTGGATGTGGAAAATTGCGCGGGCAAACACGCACAGGCGGCCTGGCTGTTGTGGTGTATGGGCACCAACGCCCAGGCCGCCATTCCCGACGTGATCGACTGCCTGAAACATTGCTCCAGCATACATGTGATCACCGGCCTGGATTTGCTCGAAACGCTCGGTGAAGTCAGCGGCAACAATCCGGCCGCCATTCCCTATCTCACCGAGCGCGCCCGCCATGATGATTCACTGAGTCTGCGGTCTGCTGCCATGGCCTACTGCATTAATGGTCAAACCAATCTGCTGATTGAAACCTGTGAACGGCTGGCGCGAAAAGAACCGGGCCAGCTGCTTGATGGACCGGAATTATTTTGGTTCCGACACGACCGAGAATTAAATCAGCATCTCGTTCCTTTGTTGGAAAAACTGTATCTCGATCCGAAGCTGAGTCCACGCGACCGGCGGTCGGTCATGGGTGCGCTCGAAGCGAGGACCAACGACGCTGCCGCCGTACTTTTCTGCGACCGCTTCCGTCAAGATTAAGCAGAATCCGACACATTCAGGCCGGGCAATACCTGCAGCGGAAGATCTCCTTGAGCGCTCGCGCCCCGCTGCGGTCGAACACCCGCCCCGACATAAAATTTTGCGAACCTAAAACGTCGGTTTAGTATGAGCCTCCTGAGTTCCAAATTCCGGCGTTACCATCTGAACATGAGCGTCTGGAAACACCACCGGCCCTTTACCGTTGTGCCTTCCGGCGATGCGGTTGCCGTACTCCGGTGCCCAGCGTGAATCATCAATCGTGCCGCTGTCTTCATCGACTAGCATGATTTTATCGGCCGGGCGCTTGACCTGCGACATTTTGAAGGCATAGACCTTGCGGTCCCGCGTAATGATGGTGCTCATTCCCGGATTGACCTCGTCCTCCACGTTATAGCTTGTAAAAGAATAGCTGTAGGCATAACCGCGCTTGGGCGAGGCCCACGAGTCCTGTGGACACCGGAACAGCGTGGCGTTGAAATTCGCGAGGTACGGAACCACCGCGCTCCGGGTGACATCCCGTCCGGGATGCCACCAAATCCAATCCTCGCGCTGCGGGCCGTAAACCCCCGCCGACCCCGGCGCCGGGAAAGTTTCACCATTGCTGTCGCAGTAGAGTGTGAACGCTAGCCCTAACTGCCGGAGATTGTTCGCGCAGGTGGTGCCACCAGCCCGTTGCTTCGCGCTCTTGAGCACGGGCAAAAGGAGCGCCGCAAGGATGCCGATGACCGCGATGACGACCAACAACTCGGTCAGCGTGAAGGCGCGCCCCATCTGGTCACGATCAAAGGCCATGCGAAAGGCTGTCGCCGGCAAAGAAAAAAGTCAACTCGTTGGCGGAAAAACCCCGGAACAGAGTACACAGTTTGGGCATCGTTTAATCGCTTTTTCATTATTCCGCTCTTCCGTTCTAATCGTTCTTTGTTAGTCGTCGCGTGCCCGTCGCGTGCCTGAAGCTCGCGCCCTTTTTGTCGTTTGTCACCTGCTTCGGGGTGGAGGGGATTGAACTGTCCTTGGTTATTGTCAATGCGGGACAAGTCGTTGCGGGGAGACTTGGCGCTTGAGGAGCGCGCCTCGGCAAAGTTCGAAATAAATGCGGCACCGAGCAAAGGAGTCGCAAGAGAATCCCGAAGAACGATGCGGATTCCATAATCGCTGAAATTCCAAAAAAATAAAGTGCCGTTGATAGGCGGGAGATTTGATTTCCATTTCGCCGGAAAGTCAGGGCTATTTTAGAGACTCCGACGGGCGGCGCCACCACCGAACGCATCCCGCCCGGGCAAGGTTTTGTGCGGTACTCAAGTTCCATTGATTCGTTCCTTGATTGAACAATTCAAGGTTGATTGGCCGGGCGACTGCATTCACAGAGCGTTGTTGCAGCCTTGTAATGGAATTCCGTTTCCTTGCCGGCCAGCCGCGCCAGTTTTTGATCGGCGGATTCCGCCAACAGTTTTGCCATCGTTCGCAACAGCATCGGTATGTCCATCGGTTTTTCGACCAATGCACCGGCACCGGCACCAAGCGCCGTGAAAAGCTGGTCCGGGCGGGCGGTGGCGATGATGATGGAAATGAGCGGATGCTCAACGGTGAGTTGTTGAAATGTATCCCAACCGTTCTGGACCGGCATATTCAGGTCAAGGACTGCCAGGTCAACCGGCAAGCGAGCAGCGAGATCCAACGCTTCCTGCCCATTCTCGGCGGGAATAACGCAGTAACCTTCGCCCACGAGCACCTCTTTCAGGGACTCGCGCACGGTCGGGTCGTCATCCACGAGCAAGATACGCTTGCCGGTGCGGGAACGCCCGTTGGAATGATGTAAGGCGGCTTTGCGATGCGAAATGGTTTGCGCGGAGTAATCCGTTTGGCGGACGTGGGTGGTGGCAGTTTTGGGAGTAGTGGATGATTTCATGGGTGAGGAGAGCGAGTGTGGTGTTGTGGTTGTAATGTCGGCGATAGAAATGGAACGTTCATTTTGGTTTCTGGAGAATTACGGGCTGGTTTCTGGCATCAGGAAACGGCGCTGCCGAGCAACTGCGCGACAAACGAGCGTTTGGTGATGCGGTTGTCATGGCGATATTCGTCTTCGTTGGTGAGCCGTTTTACGGCCTTCACCAGAATTGGAATGTTTAAGGGTTTCTCCATGAAGGCATCCACGCCCACGCGCACGGCCTCCGGATATTGATTGGGGCGGGCGGTGATGATGATGACCGGCAACAAGGGGCTTGATCTGTTCAAGCTGTCTGAAAGCCGTCCAGCCATCCGCGTGCGGCATATTGAGGTCGAGCAAGACCAAGTCCGGCTTGTGTCTGATGGCGCGCGTGACGGCTTCGATGCCATTGCTCGCTTCATCCACCTCGTAGCCCTCGGATTGCAGCACGGCGGCCAAGCTGCCGCGCACCACCGCATCGTCGTCGGCAATCAAAACATGATTGTGAATTGGTGGAGCTGTCCTTGCCAGCACTGTGGAACGCGCCACTGGCGAGCTGGCATAATTCCGTTTGGCGACAGCGGCATCTTCCACAGAAATCCCCAGCACATTGCGCACGATTTTCACAAACTCCCAGAGGTTGTCGCTGCGATATTAAGTTGCGGATAGTCTCGCGTGGTCTCGTCGGCGATCGAGCCGGCAGCCAGCATGACGGGCAGGCTCATGCCCGCTTTGCGAACCCGCTCAATGAGGTTAAGTCCCGCGAGTCGCGGCATATCGTTGTCGGTGACGGGCAGATTATAGTGCTTGCGGTGCAATTCGTCCCATGCCTCCTCGCCGTTGTTAGTCAGGATTACGTTGAAGCCTTCGCTGGCCAGAACTCGGACAAGGATTCTTTGCGCACGAGCCGGGCTGTGAGTATTAGAGGGTGTTCCGAAATTCGA
>PLJQ01000021.1 GCA_003140275.1 Limisphaerales bacterium | reverse complement strand
GCTGTGGTTTGCCAGTGATTTTCATGCCGTTGGCTAATTCATTTCATTGAGGCACGGTTGCTTCCCAATTCCGTGAGCTGTTCGTGTTGGCAACTCCACTGAATGTTAGAGACATAAATCCATCTGGTGTGTCGTTGATGCCAAACAAGAGATGAACCTTGCTAAATACGTGACCGTTCCGACTCTGAATAAAAAGCGCCTTGTCCACCAAGTCAGGACCGTTGTTGTTTCCGAATGTGCCGCTTGGCTGATAACCCTCTGCAGGGGCAACATAAGCAATTGCTGATTCGCTTGAAGAAGTTTCAATAAAACCTCCATCAACGACTTCAAGGCCAATACTCCAATTCTGTGGATGTTGTTGTGATATGATGCCGTCTGGCCGGCTCACCGTAATTTTCAAATCGCCGCCGCTTGAAACAGTCTTTCCGGCAATCATATCAAAGTAAATTGGCGCACTTTTATACTGCAGCTTATATTTCTTATCAAGACTCAGCAACGGCTCTGCGCCTCGCAGCTTCCACATTTTGATCACGGTCGGATTGTTCGGGTCTGGAACGTGATAGCCTTCATATAAGTGGGAGTATTTAAACGCTGTGCCAGTTGTGGCCAACACATAACCTTCCTTTTTTGGCATGATTCCCAAACTCTCGCCTTTGCCAGCATCTATTTTGAAAAGGCCATTGGCATCGCTTGTCGTGGAAACGTGTCCGCTACCCGTTTTCATGCCATTGTAGATGATGGTGTTTCCCGCTACCTGAGCACCGACGACAGGATTGCCAAACTGGTCTTCCAATTTTCCATAGAAAACGATTGGCACGTCGTTGTAGGTAGCAAGTACCCCCTGCATTTGCTGCGCCTTGGTTTGTGTGGGCGGTGGCGGGATGTTTCCGCTGGGGACAGCCTGAACGATAGGCGCGTTCGCGTGCGTGGCTTCTTCACGCCGACTTGGTTTCGTGCTTGTCTGCTCCGTCGCGGGCGGCGTCACGGCGTTGGTTTCCACCAACGTTGGCATGACAATCTCAGCTGGCCTATTTGCAAACCAGATGAGCAGCGCAATCAACACCACGACGGCAGCACCAAGCAAAAGGATTGAACGCCGGATTTTCATGGATTGCTAATGTTGAAACCAAACGATGAGGAAAATAACAACGTGTTCCAATAGTTCCACTCTTGCCAACAGTCACCGCGAAACTCGGCACTGTGCCAGAAGTGGTCGACGTAGCTGTGGCCGGATGTGTCTGTCGGCCACACCGTCGTTAAATTAAGATTTACCAAATTGGTAATTCCCGCCGTTCTCCCCAAAGCCGACGAGCGCGACTGAGCGGCATAGGCCATGACTTCGTAACGATTGGTGATGACGTTCACGATGTCGAAATAAGTCTGCGTGCCAAAGAAATTCTCTTTGAAGAAATGGTTCCATGGCGGCGTGTCGTCTGGTGCGCCCGCTGTATAACTGTTGTTACCGTCGTATGGATACCCGTCAAAACCATACGTCCATCCAAATACGCTCGTGTCGGGTTTGAACAATTGGTCCAATTCCCAATGCGGACGGCTTAACGCATAATCGTTCGTGTTGTAAAAACTGATTCGCCTGCCAACAGCTCCGCTGTTTGACGAGAACCAATTGGTGTAAATGTTCGGCGTGAACGGGCCGAAATTTATTGTAAAGGTGAATGAATAATTGGAAATACTGTTGTCATAAGTGTGTGCCGGAACCGCCGCCTGACTGGCGATATACGTGTTGAGCACCTGGTTTGTTCCGGCCAACCGCAACGCTTCACCTGCAACGACATTGCCCATGCTATGCGCCAGCATGTAAACGTGGCCCGGATAATTTGCGTGGAGGTCGTTCAACTTGTTAAGCAACCCCGTTGCTGACTTCCACGCAGTATATTCACTGTTATCGTAATTGTCTGGATCGGTAATTACAGTTTTCCAACTGGTGAAACCATTGTAAGTCGGCCAGCGAAAGCTTCCGAAGCGTCCATGATACCCCTGCCAGTAAAGCCGCTTGAACGCGGACTCGGCAAAACGGTCTTTTTCCCAAAGCTCCATATTCCAGCCGTGAACGAACAGGATATAGGACGTGGTGGCGTCGGTGGCCGGATCGTAAGAATATGCAAACGGAGTGGCAGGCTGGCCGGGGCTGAAATTGTCCCGGGCCAAATAAGCCGTGTTGGTCAGCGCGATGGTGGGAACATCACCCACCGTCCACCGCTCGTACATCTGCTTGATGTCCACGATTTGAATGTAAGACATGGTCTGAGCCAGCATGTTGGTCCCGTCTTGGGATACGGTAAGCGTCAACTGCCCGGTGCCATTCGTCACGCCGCACCAGATGAAATAATTGCCCGTCCAGCCGTTGGTAAACTGGCTGCCGTTCAGTTGAATTCGCTGGCCCGGGCCGAGTCTGCCGATATAAGGATAAAGACTCGAAGCCGTTTGCAGCAGGGCATCGGTTGAATTCGTCAGATAGCCAATTCCACCGTCCGAGTTTTCGGCCGGGAACAGGTCAATCGTCGGATTATTCGCATTCGGATTGCCAACGTCACCCCAGTCCAACGTCACGGTGCTGCCGGGCGGCAGGGTGGCCAGCAAATTCGAGGTGATGCCGCAAACCCACAGCCGGGTATAATCCTGCAAGTCCCGCTGAGTAGGGATGACACGCGCGCCCGTGTAATCTTTGTAGTTGTAGTCCGGGATGTTCATGGCCTGCGCGGCGGTAATCGAGTCATCGTAATTGGTGCCATCGTCCTGGTCGAAAGCAAGCCGGTCATAGTCATTATTCGCCCAAAACACGAAAGGCCTTTCTGCCGAAGTGTTGTCCAGCCCGCCGAAACTCAAATCCATTACTCCGTCATGGTTCACGTCCAACTGTAGCTTGATGACCTGCACAACGCCAGTGCCGCGGTGACTGGTTACAGCGTCAGGCATTGTCACCAACGCCACTGCTCCCGGTTCTGTCGGGAAAAATTCGCCGTAAGGAGAGAGAATTCCCGTCTGATTCGTGGTCGCCACGCCGTTCGTGTCGAGCTTGTAGGCTTTGTCGAAATATTGTTCCAGATAAGCATAC
>PLJQ01000493.1:15441-20618 GCA_003140275.1 Limisphaerales bacterium | reverse complement strand
GTGATCGAGGATCATTGCCTGAAGCTCTGACACGCAACACTCAAGCAGACCTCTGCATCAAAAAGATTCATCTTTGTTGATAAGGCCATCGAACTGAATTCCCCAATTCATTGTTCGGTGCGAAGGTTAACACACCGGAGCGATGCCATTTTGGATCGCTCCTTTTTCATGCTTGCCGCCCGTGGCAAAGACAACCGTCTTTGGCAGAGACTTCATTTGCCGTACGCTTGGGAAGAACTCAAACAGTTCTTTCACAACCACAAAGGAGATACCATGAATAGCTCTTTACCCTGCACCTCGAAAGGAAACCCAACCGTGAATTCCCAAAGCCCGTTCCTCAATCGCGTCCTTTTTGGCGACTGCATTTCGATCCTGCGCTCCATGCCCGCCGCTTCCGTGGATTTCATCCTCACCGACCCACCCTACCTCGTGAACTTTAAAACGCGCGATGGCCGCGCCGCCTACCCGAACGACGACAACACCCATTGGCTCAAACCGGCCTTCGCCGAAATGTTCCGTGTGCTCAAGCCGGACAGCTATTGCGTCTGCTTCTACGGCTGGATGAAGGCCGAGTTTTTCCTTCAAGCTTGGAAACAGGTTGGCTTCTATCCCGTTAGCCATTTGGTTTGGATCAAGAACTATTGCTCTCGCCGAGAACATACGCAGTGGTATCACGACACCGCATACTTGTTGACAAAAGGCAACCCGCCTAAACCGAAACAACCGACGCCGGACGTTTTCGACTGGCACTACGGCGGCAGCAGGTCGCATCCGGCGCAAAGACCGGTCCACACCATCACCCCGCTGATTGCAGCTTTTTCCAAACCGGGTGATGTGGTGCTGGATCCGTTTGCCGGTTCGGGCACGACCGGATTAGCTGCCAAAGAAATGCGCCGAAACTACATCCTTATTGAGAAGGTCTGGCGTTATTCAAAGCTCGCCCGCGACCGGTTGTTTCAGGCTTCGCCGAAATGATTCAACAACCTCTCTCGTCTTGAGGGAGGTTGCCTTTTTCCAGGGCGGCACTCTCTGTGTCGCTTCCCATTCCCTCTCGCTGCCAAAACCAAAGTGCCGTCCGCGCTTCCAGCGAGAGTTACCCAACCAGAAGCAACCCGCACCAACGGGTGGACGGCAAGAAAGAGAGTTATATGAAAAGTGACGTGTATCAAGTCGTAACGGACAGAATCATTCGTTTGTTGGAAGCCGGAACCGTTCCCTGGCATCGGCCATGGAAAGGAGGTCATCAGGCTCCACAAAACTTCATCAGCCGGAAGGCATATCGAGGAATCAATTTGTTCCTCTTGAACGCAGCAGGATATGTCTGCCCCTTCTGGCTGACATTCAAACAGGTCCAGTCATTGAACGGCCGTATCAAAAAGGGTGAGAAATCGTTTCCAGTCGTTTTCTGGAAAATATTGGAGGACGCAGAAAACGGTGAAACCAAAAAGTTTACGTTTCTGCGCTATCACAGCGTCTTTAATATCGCTCAATGCGAAGGGATCACTGTTCCTGCTTCTCCAGAAACGAATGGCACATTTCACCCCATCGGGAAATGCGAAGAGGTCGTTACCAACATGCCCCGTCGCCCAGCGATTGAGCATGGCGGCGGACGCGCCTGTTATTCCCCGCTTGCGGATAAAGTGACTATGCCGGAATCAAAATCGTTTGAATCCTCAGAAGCGTATTACGGCACATTGTTCCATGAGTTGACACACGCCACCGGGCATGTGTCCCGATTGAATCGCAAGGAAGTTACCGACCCGAGTCAGTATGGCAGTAATCTCTACAGTCGCGAGGAGTTGGTGGCTGAAATGGGCGCGGCGTTTCTCTGCGGCCATTCCGGGATTGAGAACACCACTCTCGATCAATCGGCCAGTTACATTCAAAACTGGTTGGAACGATTGAAGGAAGACCGAAAGTTGGTTGTTCACGCCGCCGCAAAAGCTCAGAAGGCTTGTGACTTCNNTTCAAAGTTGTCGCTCTGCGCGAGTGTCCGACACCGGAAAATATGCAGATGTGCGATACGCCCGATACCGCCGCCGACTACTGGAGGTTGCATATTGTCACCAATCCTTACTTCAATCCGGNNNCCGCGCGAGGTGTTCCGTGCGGCGATCGTCAGCAGTGCATCGGCCATTGTGCTCATGCACAATTTATGTGGTGCCCCACATAAATTGTGTTATGTGACGCGCCGGTTTATGTGCAGTCACTCGTCCGGGGTTCTGAAGTTCCTGTGCCTTCCCGGAGGAAAGGAGTGCCATGCTTGAAAGCAAATCATTCCTGCCGACTGAGGCGGACCCGGCGGTTCGCAAATTGAAGATCGAGACCGATGGCGACCCTTACAAGGGAGTCATCAAACCAAAAATCCGCATCATGGGACGCTGGCTTGAGCGCGCGGGGTTCAGGCCGGGCAACCACGTCCAGGTTACGTGCATTGCTCCCGGAGTGATTGAACTGCGTGCTCCCGATCCCATCCTGGTCAATGGGACGAAACCACCCTCATCAGAGCAGCGGTGTTGAGGGTTTGATCTGCTACCGCTCCACATAACTGCTGTGTCTTTTTTAGCCACAGCAGTTTTTTCTTCGGGCGACATCCTGCAAGGTTTTCAAGGACCCTTCACCCCAAAACGGAAAATCGTTCCTCTTGGCCCAGCTTCTTTCAAGCACTTTTATGCTCGAATATTGGTTCAAAGAAAAACGGACCTTGGTCGATTTCCGACGCGGATTGCTCGGGCCTCATTTCGACGGCTTCGCCGCTTAGGATACTCCCACAATTCAATATCACAACCCCGACCAATCTGGTCGGGATTTATGCTAACCTCGCTTGCCATTTGTGTCTTGAGCCGAGTCAGCATACAGTTCCATTCTGATCCGGTATTAAACAAATTGTTTGATGGGTAGATTATCAAACTGTGGGACGACATTTACTTAGCCATTGGACAGGGATTGGTGTATAGTGTCAATTTGTCTCGCATGCGCTTCAACGAGCAAATTCAATAACTATGAATACGCTTAACACACGATTTATGCGGACTTGGCCTATCTGGCTCATAGCAATGCTCCTTTTGTACTTTGCAATATACAATATTGTGGGCTTGCTATCTGCAACTCCTGATGTGCCGAAGGGAATCGACCTCAGCATCTGGAAGCTGCTCCAAGCCATCCAGCGCGAGCAAAAAGCGGGGAGTGCCCTTTTTGCGGTGACACTGCTGGGCTTCGCCGTCCTGACCAACTTCCTGCGGCTGCGCATTGAGGATTTGATCCAAAGCCTAAAGGATTCAGTCCCGGCATCCTCTGTTTTGTCCATGGACTCGGCAAGCGGGGCGCTTAATGAGCTAGAACATCGCATTGTTCATGCCAAGACCCGAGTGTTCTTGACCTACTTCAAGGCCGAACCGAAAACAGACAGGGACACAATTACCTACTGGGAAACTGTTACCAAAAGTTTTGCTCGTGCCCATTCGAAACCGCTCTCCATTCGTCGGATTGCTTCGATCGACAACGTCGATAAACTCAGATTTCTGCTCCACAACAACCGGCTTCTCTTTAACGAGGCTAAATCGAAAATCGGCCAGATTGACTACAAACTTATCGTCTTCCCGCACGCCAATCTGAAGCCGCTCCAGATGGATATTGTTGACGACGCCGTAATTTTGTTTTCACCATACCCCGAGGTGACGGGCAGCAAACCCCTACTTCTCACCGATTGGTCTATCGTAAACGTGTATGCATCGCACTTTCAAAGCATGGTTAAGAATCTGGAAAACAAGCACACCATTCTAAACACCAGCCAGAAGACCGCCTCCTTGTACAGCGACGACGAGATAAGAATGGTTGCGCACGTTATGAAGTTCCTGCTAGGGCTTCAAGAACCGGATGCGAGGGTGTTCGATGAGATGAAGCCGCATTGCGAGCTCACATTTGATGATTTCCGCAAGCTCTATGCCAGCCTACAAGGATGAAAAGATTCGGACGTTGCTCACATACGATGACAAACGTGGTATTGCATCGGAGATCTTGCGTCACAGTGATCCGCTCGAAGTCGTCCATGTGGCAAAGGCAATCGTACGGACAACCGCGTCTAGTATAATAATAGTCACTGGGTTTTTCGTTCGGGGGAAGCCAGAGACCGATGGCCCTCTTGGCGCAGTGCTGCTCGGGTTTGCGCTCCACAGTCTCGGTTGGCGAGTGTCCTTCGCTTCAGCGCCAGAATGTTTGTCACTCATTCGGAAATGTGCAAACTTTCCAGCCGGTTTTATCGAATTTCCGCTCATGCCCGAAGAGGAAAGTAAACGCTTCGCTGACAAAGTTCTTCATCATGAAAAGCCCGGGTGCTTGATTTCTATTGAGGTGTGCGGTAGGACTGCCGAAGGTCAATACTTGAACATGAAAGGCGAAGACATCGAGTCCGCGACGCCTCGACTTGACTGCCTATTCCTTTCAGAAGCTGCAAGGGGTTTGTTTTCAATCGGTATTGGCGATGGTGGCAACGAAGTGGGTTTCGGTTCAGTCTCACCTGGGATTCTGTCACGATGCGGTGTCCATCCTTGTGTGGTTAATACCAAGCACCTCCTGGTTGCTTCGGTTTCGAATTGGGCGGCCTATGCACTGCTTGCTTTTATTTCGATTGAAACGGGACATCGTTTCTTTCCAGACAGCAACCAAGAGCAGCGTCTTCTCAAATGCCTCGTGGACAACGGGGCGGTTGATGGCTTTTCAGGACGAAGGATTTGTAGGGTGGATGGCCGTGCAGCTCACACGAGTCAACTATTCCTCCGGAACCTGGAAGGAATCTATGCGACTCTGCAGATCAGACGTGAATAGAGTGACATCTTCAGACTGGCCAGACCTTCCCTCCCGTGTTGAATCTGGCTGTAAGCACTTTTCCACCGCCGGATCGACTATTCTACGATTCTTGTGCGATTGCCTGCCGCTGGGTTGCTTGGCTGATAATCTCTGCGTCATTCGCATGGCCATATCAGCATACCAAGAAATCAAAAACTCTCTCCGCGATCTGTATCTGGACGATCCGCGCCCGTGGATAGTCGGCTTCAGCAGTGGCAAGGACCCGTGGGGCGACTACAACCGCATCCTCTGGAATTAAGATGTCAAAACAGTTCACGACTGAGGAAAGGCAAGCGGTGCTCCACATGCTCGCGCGTGGCAAAGATCGCGAT
>PLJQ01000493.1:10587-15433 GCA_003140275.1 Limisphaerales bacterium | reverse complement strand
AGTCGGTGGCTGGTTCAATTCGACCTTTCGTGGCTGGTTTTAAAGTGACCGGTGACATCGACACGACACGATTGCGGTGGCAATGACTGTGATACGATCTCCAAACTTATCGCGGAACATTTGCGTGCGCTCTTCAACGGAGTATGGGTTGACTGGCGAAATTTGTCCGTCTCGTAAACCGATAACAACCTTGCGACCCTCGCTCAAGAGAATTTTCACAAGCTGTATGTGGCCCTCGTGCAGCGGTTGAAAGCGACCGATAAGCAGGCTTGTCATCTCTGATTTTTCGATCCTAAGCTGATAATGGAAATTGTGTCCCAGCAAGTTGCGGCTGTCCGCCCCCCTGTATCCAGATGAGGTGCCCATGCAGAAACCGATAGACCTAATACGTTTCTCTTTCGGGCGATGGTCTCAAGGTCAAATTTCACGGCTTTGGCAGAGATACCCCCTGGAGCGGGATATCGCATCGCCGGGGCGTCACTTGGGTTAATGTAGTCTGTATCAAAATGCACCCAAAGAGGAGATGACTCGGGGAGGAATTCCAAGGCCTGCGCCACTCGGTCGACTCGGCGAATACCAGATGCCTCCAGCGACTCCCTTTCTACTGGCTCCAAATCCCTTCCCCCGATGAGGCATACTCTGTCGTCAGCAAGTGGAGTTAGCCCGACGTCAGACAATAGGGAACCATCGCTTCGGCCCGTAATTATGGCTAATGGCATTCCTCCCAAGTGACCGCTGATGGTCGTTTCCGGTGTGTGAAAATCTCCATGTGCATCAAACCACAGCAAGTAGGGTCGTATCCCACACTTCTCCATACCGGCTAGGCAGCCAATAGCACTCAGACAATCTCCTGAGAGAACCAAAGGCCTATCTCCGGACAAGATTGTTTCAGCTACCACATCACGGATCGAACAATTGATCTGGTTAATTGCGCGTATCGACCCCGGTTCAGTGCCGACGAGGTCTTTCGGCAGCACAACATCGAAAGGCCCGGTTCTGCGGTCCAAGCCAGGTTCCTCGCGACCGATGAAAAAAGGTGCAAGACATTTACGCATAAAAAGCGGGATGATCTTTCCCATTATCTTTGGGTTCACGAGCCGCATGGTTGGACTCTGCGGCAGGGTGATTCTCGACCTCGACGGCCCCGGATTCTAGTGAAACGTTCTCCGTTGCCGAAATACTTCCCAAATCAAGATTAATGCTCACGTCGTCAAAATAGCCCAGCGAAACTAGGTAGTTAATCTCAGCAGTATAAGGGGAATGCCGCCAGCGTTCATGGCCAGCAGACTTTTCACTGGACGTTGCCATTACCCAACGGTTAGAAAACGAACGGGCGTAGGCCAATCCGCTCTGCGAACATTCTAGGTCTAGGGCTGCGCATATTTCCTTGAAGGTTTTCGCGGTCTTACTCCGCAAGTCAGCGAAATTGATGATGGTGTGAGATAACGAAAGACGCTCGGTTTCCGCCAAAATGCTTCGATGCGCCTCTAGCCACTGAAAAGCGCAGACTTCCACCAAACTGGCGCGTTGATGTTCGTTGAGAAGTTTGCGGCTCAGCGTTCTGTTGATTGAAAACTTCAGGCAGTGTTGCTTCCATTCACTTTCGCCACGATTTGGGCTGTCTGTGTAACCACTGATCGCGAGCACTTCTTCGCTAGGTATTGTTTGGAAGCCATAAGGATAGTTCCACCCGTCGCAAAGACCTTGGACGGCCTCACGCGGATCCCTGACTAGATGCAAAACCTGTAGCGCTTGACCCGGGAAGACTGCCCGCCAGAATGGCAATCGCCAAGCGTTGGAAGGATCGCGCAGAAGCAAGCATCCGCTCTCCAAATCCACTTGGGTTGCATTGCGCCATGGGGGCGGTAGCACAAACGGCGTTTCTTCAATTGACCAAAACTGTCCAGCGAAGTCCAACACGTCTTTCCCAGAACGGTGAGGCCAGCAGTCATAGAACGATGGCCGAATGAATGGAAAGCAACGCACACAGGCGCCCAAGACCTGCCGTCGGTTGTCCACGCTGTCGCAATAACCCCGAGGGAAGTTGACTTCTAGAGCTTTGGTCAGGCGGGCAATCGCGTCATCCATCTTCAGCTTTGCCAAATCTGTCGGCCATTGTAGTAACAGGCGGCGGTAAAGCTGAGTCGCGTAAAGCTCCAAGTTATCGCATTGAGCCAGCGGATAGCCTATCTCCGAACCCATCTCCTGTAACAATCCAGACACCAACGATGACCGGGCATCGGCCTCGTTCAAGTCATCGAATCGCTCATCACGGGAGGGAAAGGCAAGTCCGGCTAGTATGAGATGCGGCTTCTCCTCCCCAGGAAGAGTAAGAAAACGCCTGCGCGGGTCAACGCAGTTCGCGCCTTGCCACTGCAGCAACTCTGCGGTCACGCTCGTTCCACCGCGTGAACTGGATGCCAACACGCAAACTCGCGGCAACCGTTGAACTAGCGGCATTTTCTCATCCGCCGTGGATTGGTCCAGCGTTTGACAAATCTCCCACGCCAAGCGACGGAGCTTCAACACATCACCGATGTGGCCCCTCATTTTACCTAAATCCACAAATGTTTTCTGTGTGTTCATGGTTAGTTGTTTACCGCAATAGAGCCTGGAAGAATGAGTGCTAGTCATGCATGGACCGAGAAATAATTATATCATGAAGGAGGCAATCTAACCTAATCGCGGGATGCCCCAAGTATCGGATAGCTCGTCTGCTTCCGTATCATTTCAACCTTTAGAAACCTTGGACCGCTCCACTTCACAACGCCATAGATGTCGCGCAATCCGATGATTGAATTCCTTAAGCTCGTAATTTGTATGGTGGGGATTGAGCGTCTCCAAAACCGCGCTACGCTTCAGCCCCCACTCGCGCCCAAATTTATCCACACACACTCGTGCAATTTCTTCCGCATTTCGTGCATCACTGACGTATTCATTTGCTTCTTCGAGGGCATCGAGGAGCAACCTGACAGCCGCGGGGTTGGCCGTTTTCCGCGCGAATAATTGGACACGAACTGCATATCGCTTCAGTTCTGACTGGTGAACCGCAGACTCCACAATTTGTTTCTCATGGCTAGCGAAAAAATCCTTAATTTGACTCAGCAGCGGTTCCCACCCAACAACAAAGTCAATGTGCTTGGCGCTTCCGGGTTCACTTTCTAAAGCCCGTGCAAGATTCTTTGAATCCTTGTCGGAAACGGGGGTAAATGTTACTCCCAACTCATCCATAATTTGGCGAAGCTTCAGATTCATTGCCGTATCAGGATGGCAACCGACTCGCTTTTCCTCTAGCTCCATCACGGACTGGATGGGACCACCCCTTCCGATAACTGACCAGCGTGCCTCTGTCACCTGGCAGAGAGCCTGAACATCGTCGTCAGGATTCTTTGGGTCGAAGTCACTCGCAGCAAACGCCACATCAAATCCAGCCTTTTCGTCGCAGAGTGCAGTCAAAGCCTTAAATCCACCGTCAAACCACTCCACACGCGTCTTGACACCGAGTTGAAGGAGCCGCCCATAAGGACTGTCTCTTTTCACTCGCAACTCGCTATTCGGAACATCGTCCCACAAAACAATCATGGCTGGTAACACTTGCAAACTTTGCCCAAGCGCAAGCTTAAGTGTGACGTCGTTTTGGTGTGCCTGTAGAAACTCAACTGCGTCCGAGGCAGTTTCGAGGTCGACGCTGACCCCTTCCTGTGTTGCGTTCTTCCATCGCCAGATCGAAGAACGATTGACCCTCCCAAACCCCGGGGCGTAGCGAAGCGCCCCGACGAGCTTGTCAGTGCCACCGTAACACTTTTCAAGTTTTGAAATCTCAACGCTCAGATTTTTAGCCGTGAAGGCGGCAGAAGATTTCATTTTTACAGAAACTGTCATTGTTTTCTTTGCCATTATCCCGGTCAGTATTGGGGACAAATCAAGTTGCAGCAATAAGTTTCGAGTTGTAAACAACTATAGGAAACCTATATCATAGTTGCAACACGTTGCACGCCACCAAATAAAATTACTTTTTGCTGGACAGGGATTAGACTTTAAGCCATCAGTTAGTCAGTTCAGTGAGTTCTCGCTCGCAAAACAAAGCGCCCCGCGCTCGAGAGATTCGAGGTCCAAGAGCACGGGGCACCAGTTGGAACGAACGGCGAGACGACCCGCCAAACGATTCCGTAAGGGGTTGTTACACCAACGGGCTGCTTTACGCAAGACCCGAGGCGGGGGCGAGTCGCGACTGTTTGCCTCGGTATAAGCCGAGCGAGCAGAACTCACCGACAAAGTAAAGGTACACATGAAAACACGAACAATAACCAACCCACCGGGCGATGGGAGCGTAACTCCATCGCAAAACGAGTCCAAGATCATCGTCACAAAGACGGCTGGCCGATTTAAAGAGTGCAGCCACGGTTTCGTCCGTGGGTGGGCCGTCTCTGGGAAGTTGAGCGGGGCAACGGCCATCAGCATGGCGTACGGCCACCTACCACCGCGTCTGGTCGCAAGTCCTCACGCACATGAGTTCGAGACCGCCATCTACATCTTGAGCGGTCGCGTTCGTGTGTTTTTTGGAGACGACCTACGAACGTTCGTGGACGTTGAGGCGGATGACTTCTTGTTCATCCCAGCAAACTTGATGCATGGGCCCGTGAACATGTCGGATCAGCCGATGGTGTACATCGTGGCGCGCGCGGCGGCGATTGAGGACTGAACCGCAAACGGGAGCGGAGTAGTTACGGCTACTCCGCTTTCCAACACTTCAAAAACAAATGAAAACGATTCAAACTTTCTACACGCAGCCCTACTTGGCTGAACTCGATGCCACCGTTGTCACCGGTCACTTCAAAACCAGCCA
>PLJQ01000493.1:0-10536 GCA_003140275.1 Limisphaerales bacterium | reverse complement strand
GGTTCGTGGTGACCGCTGACACCGTCCTCTCGGTGGACACAAAAGGCGGAAATGCCCAAGTCCAATTGTCAGCGACGGTGTTCTTTGCGCAAGGCGGCGGACAGCAATCCGACGTGGGGGAAATCTGTGGCCCGAACGGAAAACTCCGCGTCGAAATGGTTGTCTCTAAAGAGGGAGAAATCATCCACACGGGCAAACTCCTCGGCTCGCTCGTTTCCGGCGACTTTGTTCACATGCAACTCAAATGGGCGCACCGCCATCACGGGATGCGTCTCCACACAGCCGGACACGCCCTTCATGAAGCCGTGCTATCGTTGACCGATAGTATGGTTCCTGTGAAGGCGAACCACGGCTCCAACGCCTACCTCGAATACGCTGGTGAATTCCCGTCGGGAGTGCTGGGGGAGGTGGAAGCTCGTGTCAACGCGCTCATCGCACAGGACCGGCCAGTGTTCATGTGCGAATCGTCGCTGGACGATATTAAAGCCAAGTGCCGCTTTGTGCCGGCTGGACTTCCTACCAACAAGCCATTGCGCACTGTACAAATCGCCGACGGCGAGTTGGTGCCGTGCGGTGGAGTTCACGTCCGCCGTCTGGGTGAAATCGGTCGCGTGGTTCTCGGTAACATAAAGCGCGACCCTAAGTCCGGGAACACAGTCCTCAAATATCGCATCACGAAAACGGAAGATGCCGCGCCAGTTGTGAGTCCTGCTGAGGCGATGTGCCTTGGTGGGCCCTCATGACTGTAGCAACTGATGGGTGACACCATGAAGGATAAACAGAACGGTAACGAAACACCAGAGCGGCTCGGCGTCCATCGCGGGACGATTGGATTCAGCCGTTACGACCTGCAATTGCGCGAGGCGTACGTAAAAGAACTCCTCGACTTGGAAGCGCGGGGCGGATCCTCGGTAGCGCAGGCTGTTGACGATGCCATCCGAAAATACTTCGCGGCCCGGGAGCGTGACATGATTCACAGCCTGAGCCGATTCGGCTGTTAGGCTACGAATCTGCAGGACACAAAGCCGCTCTGGGAAACTGGAGCGGCTCTTTTGTTTCCGCCGATCTCGCGGGACTCGCAGTCTGCTAGCTAAACAGGGCCGGTGTGTTCATGTGTTGACCCAAGGCGGGCACAGTCTTCGCCGCAGTTGTGCTGCTATGGGTGTTTGCAATCGAGCTTCAGTCATTCAAAGGTGCCCCATAATGCTGCGAGATTGTCTCTACCAACTTTTGAAACGGTTCGATGAGCGGCAGCGAGTGTGCGCGAGGGCGAGGAAAGGGAACCTCTAATGTGCGGGCGGGCCCGCTTTTCCCTTCAAGCAGCAAGACCCTGTCGGCAAGCAAGAGTGACTCCTCGATGTCGTGAGTGACGAACAAGATCGTCGTTTGATGTTCGGTCCACAGACGCAAGAGAAGTTCCCGCATCCTTTGGCGAGTTTCGGCATCGAGAGAGGAGAACGGTTCGTCGAGTAACATTACTGGAGGTTCAGGTGCCATCGCGCGCGCGAGTGCGACACGCTGCTGCATACCGCCGGAAAGCTGTTCTGGGTAATAGCGGCGTTGTGAAGTTAAACCGATAACTTCGAGTAGTCTGTCCACAGCCGCGCGCATTTCGTCATCAGGACGTCCTTGAGACCGTAGACCAAAGGCAATGTTGTCCTCGACAGTGAGCCACGGGAAAAGAGAGTAGCGTTGACTGACAAAACCAACACGGAGAGAGGGGCCCTGAATCAATTCGCCGCCGAGGTGGATCGCACCACTTGAGGGCTTGATAAATCCGCCGGTTGCGTGAAGCAGCGTAGACTTTCCGCACCCGGAGGGGCCAACCACGGAAAGAAATTTCCCGGCTTCAATTTTCAGCGAAAACTTATCCAAGACAGGTGTGCTACTACCGTTCCGATACGAAACCGTCAACTGGTCGAAAACGAGGAGCGGATCGCGGGCTGGAAGAATGTCATTCATTGCTGCTCGTGAGTAAGTTTGATCCATGGAAACAGACGGGAAGCAACGAGATTAAACAAACGGTCAGCGGCAATCCCGATTAACGCGAGCACGACCATACACGCCAGCATACGATCTACACGGAAAACTAAGTACGAGGTTTGAAGCCTAAAGCCTAGGCCCGCATAGGCTCCGGTCATCTCCGCAACAATAACACAGAGGAGCGTGGTGGAGATGGCGAGGCGAAACCCCACCAGTATCTGTGGAAGTGCCGCAGGCAATGTTACACTAAACAAGAGACGTTCGCTTCGGGCACCAAGGGAACGTGCTGCCCAGATAATCATCTTGTCAACCGAGGAGACGCCAGCGTGGGTGTTCAGCCAGATCGGAAAGAATGCGGCCCAAGAGGTGATGAATACTTTGGCGGGTTCGCCCAATCCCGCCCAAACAATCACCAATGGGACGATTGCAACGGGCGGTAAAGCGCGAAGACCGTTGAAGACAGGTGCAAGCAGCCAATTGAATGTGTCAATCCTGCCAGTTATGGTTCCAACGATTAGCCCCAATACGCCGCCGCAAAAGAGGCCAAAGGCCGCACGACGCAAAGACCAAAGTGCATCCCAAAAAAGGCTGCCCGAAGCAACGAGGTCCGTCAATGCGGTTCCAACCTCTATAGGTGTGGGGAGCAACGCAGGATTAACTCCAGAATATCGGCTCGCAAGGGCCCAGAAGACAATAACGAGCGCAAAGGGAGCGCAAATTTTTCCAAACTTTCGCACCATTTGTTTCACATCAATAGCCTTACTTTTTGGGTGCGAGATTGCTCACGGACGGAGAAATCACTGACTATTTTGACTGTGGTACATCCACTGATTCGGGCTTGATTGAACGCAACGCCACCGTGGAAATGACGGTTTGCATATCAGGAATGGCCCCAGTTTGATGTCCCCGCTCCACCGCCCATTTCCCTTGCGAAGTCAGTGTCTCAACCAGCGATGAGCGCAAATCAAGGCCGAAATTGTAGATGGGCCAGAGCCGATCCAATTCGGTTTTTTCCATGCCGATACGTTGAGCGACGATGCCGACGGATTCCTCCCGGTTCTGACTCATGTAAGTGATGGCCCGATCCAAAGCTTTGAGAAACTTGACCACAATGTCCTTCTTTTCCTCCGCAATCTGAACGCTTGTGACGATGTTGTAGGTTTCCTCATAAACCTGCTCGAAAGAAAGGTGCATGGCATTGTCCCCTAATGCCTTTTCACAACGTCCTGCGTGTGGCTGCCAAGCCACCACTCCTGCAACGTCACCTTTTATGAGTGGCCCGATCATCTCGGGCGGGCTGAGGTTGATCAGCTTGATGTCGCTGGAACTGAGACCTTGTTTTGCGAGGAATGCGGCAAAAGCGTATTCCGCATTTCCGCCGAAGGGAACAGCTACGATCTTGCCCTTCAAATCTGTTGGAGCATTGACTCCTTGATCCTTCCTTGCGATGCAAAAGGTGTTCTGGCGCGAGCGTTGCATCGTCGTCACAATCTTGATCGGCTGGTTTTTGAAGGACGCGTGCATAACCGGAGTCTCGGCAACCGTCGCAAAATCAGCCTTCCCGCCAATCAAGGCATCTAGGCAAAGCTTGCCGGTCGGGAAGGATACAAGATCAACATTTACGCCCTCTTCTTTGAAAAATCCCTTTGTGTAAGCGATGTAGACCGGCGCTGCAATCGGCTGAGTGCTTTCCGCAATAATTAACTTTCCAGCAGCGACAGTGGAGGGGCTTCTGGTGAACAAATAAGCCAATATCGCTGCTGCGATGATGGCTACCGTGATTAACAATCTCCGAGCTTTCATATTTATTGATATTTTAGATTGAACTCGATTCTTCGGTTCGCCAAATCAAAAACGCACTTACCACCCATTTCTGTCTACTAATACATGGCGGCCTCAAGTTCATGTTGAGCCATGCAAACCCAGTTAGCAAGCTGAACGAGGGTAATTTGATTTATCA
Source organism: Limisphaerales bacterium (assembly GCA_003140275.1). GTDB lineage: Bacteria > Verrucomicrobiota > Verrucomicrobiia > Limisphaerales > PALSA-1396 > PALSA-1396. Next base: position 6,593 of record PLJQ01000493.1, on the reverse strand, counting down.
AATTACCCCAAAAGGGTCATTTCCCAGATTCAAATGCGTTGCCGCACAATTTGCACGCTACTTGTGAGTCGCGTTTGCCGGTAGGCCGTCAAAGCAAAGTACGTGGGATGGAAGTTGACGGTCGCCGGGGATATTTGTCCGTGATGCGTAGAATGCCGAGCTTCGCGTCAAAACGAGTCTTGTGTTCGAGGACTTTGAACATGATCTGCGTTTCATCATCCCCTGCCTGTTCGCCCGCGATCACGCGTTGCCGCCGACCAATCGGAACATGCCTTAGCACGGGCGATCCCAATAAAGAAACTGCCGCCACCAATTCAAGATCTTTGAAAGAAACACGATCCGGGCACGTATTTAGTAATAGCAGGCGGCGTGTGTCGCCATGATAGCCCTATAAATCAGTCGATTAAACCATTAACCACCAACCCAAAGGTGTCGCCATGTCAGAACTATCTACCTCTCCATCACAGAAATCGTCTCACCCCACCAACCCGTCAACCACCGTCACCGAAGGACCTCAATCGGTCACTTTGAAACGGCCATATCTCGTGAGTGTTCTCTCGGCGGGATTGATCATCTGCTTTGCCCTGCCGTGGATGCGCCTTCTCTTTTTTCGAGCCTCCGGTTTTGACTTCCAGAAGGAAGGCGAGGCGGCACTTTTGCTTTGGGCCATGCCAATCCTTGCGACTATGGCTTGCCTAGCAGGATTGACCGGTAAGCAATATCAGATATTAGGCCAGTTAGCTGGTGCCACACCCTTTGTCATTTTCGGCTATGGCCTCTACCGCTTTAAGGTCGACCTATTTCAAGCTCTTGAGCCATCGGCTTGGATTGCCTTGACGTTAGGTCTGGCGCTTTTCATCTCAGCCCGCCGCTGAACCAAGTCTATGATAAATTTCTTAATTCCAAAGAAGGCTGATGTTCTCAGCCACTGGTATGCACTCATTCCCGGCTTCGCAATTTCCACGAGCGAGTTTTATGAAACTATTGAGAAGGAATTGAAGGAACGCCAGGTTCCGGGCTTGGATATTTCACGCGTCGAATTCGCTGAGGGCGGTTTGCTTTCCGCCAAGCGCGATTATTTGCGTATGACCCGCGAACAACTGGTGTTCGACATCTGTGCAGCGCCTTTCGGCACAGCGTGTTTTTTCAGTTGCCGCTTTGCCGAAATTCCTGCCGTCATCCAACTTTGGCAACTGCTGGTGTTATTGGCCGCATTCGGCATTTGCGTTCCGATTTCATTCGTGATCTGCGTCAAGGTATTCGGCTTGTTCGCTCCGTTCGTCTGGCCCTTCGGATGGATTGTGTTGATTGCTCTTGCCATTTACACCATGCGCAACGCCGTGGCGATGGGGTTGAAAGACCTAGACGCCATGCTCATCAAGTCGCTCTTGGTTGGACCGATTTACGAACGTTTTTTTCGCAAGGAGACTTACTATCGTGAGGACACGCGGCTCATGTATCTCGACACCGTGAACGTAGTGGTAAAGGCGCTGGTGGAAGAAACGACCGGCGCAAAAGGTATCAAATTAGTTCGATTCAACGAACACAACCCAATTCTCGGTGAACTCTACAAACCAACGACGGTGCAGCTTCCCAAGACTGCCTCAACGGCCTAATACGTCATGTCCCGGTTGGATGAGCAACTAAGTGAGCAGTTCCACCAGTGGGAACAACGCGGTCGCGGCTGGCGTGTGTTCGACCAACCGGTATATCCCGAACCACCCTTTCGACCTTTCTACGGACACTACCGGCCAGAAACACCGATCGTCGATGACGGACGCCGACCAACTGTCCTGAGTTCGTTCATTCAAAGACTCAGCGGCAAATTGAGCACCGAGCCGACACCACCGCCCGTCACTTCCGAAGCAGAGGAAGAACCTGAACCAAAACCGTTAATTCGCGATTCGTTAGTTGAACTTCAGACTTCTCTGCCGGCCAAGCTCGACATCAATGCCGAAGCCTTTGAGCAATTTCTCCGCAGTCTTGCCCTCTGCTACGAACCAATTTCGTTTGAACTCTTCGGCACTGCCGGGCGCGTGAGCGTGCAGTTTGCGGCACACCCAAGCAACGCCCCATTAGTTCGCCGTCAATTACAGGCCCATTTCCCGGACGCGACATTTCTGGCGCGCGAAGGCGCTTTGGAAGCGGCTTGGGATTCATGCACGGGCGATGAAATCCTGGCGCTTGAGTTTGGCTTGGAACGGGAGTTTATGTTTCCGCTCGCCGCCGGGAAGCTTGATCCCTTTGTCGGCATTGTCGGCGCCCTCTCAGAATTGCAATCCAGCGACTTTGGACTTTTCCAGGTCCTGTTTCAGCCGGTTCAAGAGCAATGGGCCGAAAGCATCGTCAACTCAGTTACCCATGAAGACGGTAAACCCTACTTTGTGAACCTGCCAGAGTTGACGAAGGCGGCGGAGAACAAAGTGACGCGCCCACTCTACGCTGCCGTCGTGCGGATTGCCACGAAGTCCGCAACCTTTGAGCGCACATTGGAAATCGCCCGCGATTTGGCCGGTTCATTGCGCGTCTTTGCCAACCCGCAGGGTAATGCGCTCATCCCGCTAAAGAATGATAACTACGCTTTGGATGACCACGTAGATGACCTATTACGCCGGCAATCTCGTCGCAGCGGAATGATTTTGAACAGCGACGAATTGATCGGTTTCGTTCATTTACCGTCCAGTGCAGTTCGTTCACCGGCGCTCGCGCGTGATTCTGGCAAGACGAAGGCAGCCCCGGCCATTACCCGAAGCCCTACCGGCATATTGCTCGGTATCAATGTTCACGCTGGCGAGTCTGTTCTTGTCCGGCTCACGCCGGAACAGCGCGTGCGGCATACCCACATCATTGGTGCCAGCGGCACCGGCAAATCGACTCTGCTTTTTAATCTCATTCGTCAGGACATCCAAAATGGCGAAGGCGTGGCCTTGCTTGATCCGCACGGTGATTTGGTGGACAAAATCCTGAGCATCATTCCGCCAAACCGCATCAACGACGTGGTATTGGTTGATCCATCCGATGCAGAGTATTCCGTTGGCTTCAACATCCTTTCCGCTCACAGCGAACTTGAAAAGGACTTGCTGGCTTCCGACTTGGTATCCGTGTTTGAGCGTCTTTCCACTTCTTGGGGCGACCAGATGAACAGTGTGTTGCAAAATGCCATTCTCGCCTTTCTGGAAAGCGACCGGCGCGGAACTGTCGCCGACATGCGCCGGTTTCTCATTGAGCCAGCCTTTCGGAATGACTTTCTGAAATCCGTCAAAGATTCCGAGGTCATCTATTACTGGCAGAAAAGTTTCCCGCATTTGACCGGCAACAAATCCATCGGCTCGATTTTGACCCGGCTGGACACATTCCTTGCCAAAAAACCCATTCGCTACATGGTCTCCCAGCCGGATAACAAACTCGATTTCGCCCACATCATGGACACTGGCAAAATCTTTCTGGCAAAACTGCCAGAAGGACTTTTGGGCAAGGAGAATTCGCACCTCTTAGGCACGCTCTTGGTTTCCAAGTTCCAACAAATGGCCATGAGCCGACAGGCCCAGCAAATTACCGCGCGAAGGGATTTCTGGGTTTACATTGATGAATTCGCCAATTTCATAACCCCCAGCATGGCCGAGATTTTATCGGGAGCGCGCAAATATCGGATTGGACTTACGCTCGCCCATCACGAGTTGCACCAGTTGCAGCGCAATGCCGAAGTTGCAAGTGCGGTCATGTCCCATCCGTTTACTCGCGTCGTTTTCCGTATTGGCGATGAAGACGCCCGAAAATTGAGTGAAAGCTTTTCCTTCTTTGAAGCCCGCGATTTGAAGAATCTCGAAACCGGCCAGGCCATCGCCCGGGTAGAACGAAGCGATTTTGATTTCAACCTGACTGTTCCACCGCCTGATATACAAGACGAAGCCCAGGCATCGAATCGGCGGCAGGAAGTGATTACGGCTTCGAGAGAAAAGTATGGCACACCGAGGGCGCAGGTTGAGGCGATGTTACATCGGACACGGGAAGGCGAACGACCGGACTCCCAGCCCAAGAAAACAGAAATGCCTCGTGAACCGGTGACTGTTCCGATGCAACAACCCCCTACACTTCCTGTTTCCATGCCGGTTGTAATAGTGGAAACGAAAGTGGCAGACGTTCCCAAGCCAACGGGTTCGGAAAAGGAAAAGGTTGTGAGAGAGAAACCGCTCAGCGATTTGGGCAAGGGTGGAGCACAGCACCAGGCGATTCAGCGACGCATCAAAGAGGCGGCGGAAGCGCTTGGTTTTCGCAGCGTGATTGAGAGGCCCGTGTTGGAAGGACAAGGCAGCGTGGATTTGTTTCTTGAACGCAGCGGCCACGCCATTGCTTGTGAAATTTCCATCACAACGACCATTGACCACGAAGTCGGTAATGTAGTGAAGTGCTTGAAAGCCGGGATTCCAAAAGTGGCGGTGATTTGCCTGGAGGAGCAGCGGTTGCAGAAGATCGCGGCGGCAATTTCCGGAAGCCTTGGTTCGGAAGCGGCGACGCGCGTTTCGTATTATCTTCCCGACCAGTTTATCGCGGATTTGAAAACATTACCCCTGCCCGTTGCCAAAGATTCCGTTACCACGCGACAGGGCTACCGAGTCAAACGTTCCGCGCCAAAACTCACGCTGGAGGAACAGCGGCAGCGTGAAGAAATATCTAATCGGGTGCTGGCTGATGCATCGCGACCGAAACGTTAGCGATCCGGCACTTTTGTGGCATCATTTCTTTTCCAGGAAAAAGACCGGGCCGACAACTTTGAAAGGCGAATACGTTGCAATCATCCGCATTCGCAATTTGAGCAAACCTTGCTTAGGCTCTTCCTCGGCTTGAAAGATGGATGTTTGAGAGACTTTCATTTCACGCGCAGCTTGCGCACGAGTCTTGCCCGCCTGCTCTCGAAATCGTTTAGCGCGACGAGCCAAACTATTTTCAGACACCGCTTGTTTTTGCAACATGCGGCAATAATACAAAATAAAGGCGGTTTGCCTACACTTTTTTCTTGCCTTCTTGTTGCCTTTTTGAGATGAAGTAGTGCTATGAAGGAAAATATTATCTTGAACAAATCGGTCGGCATCTGGATTCGGGTTTCCACCGAGGACCAGGCCCAGGGCGATAGCCCCGAACATCACGAGGAACGTGCCCGCAGTTACGCCAAAAGCCGGGGCTGGCAGGTCAAGGAAGTCTATGACCTTGCCGGACAAAGCGGCAAAGCCGTCATGCAGCATCCCGAAGCCAAACGCATGATGAAGGATATTGAACGAGGCCACATCACCGGCCTGGTCTTTTCCAAGCTGGCCCGTTTGTCCCGCAACCGGCGCGAATTGGAGGATTTCTCCGATTTCTTCAACAAGCACCATGCTGACCTCATTTCCTTGAGCGAAGCCATTGACACCAGCACCGCCGGCGGCCGGATGTTCTTTCATCTGCTTGGCGTGTTCGCCCAATGGGAACGGGAGGAAATCGCTGAGCGTGTCAGTGCCTCTGTCCTCACCCGCGCCAAGCTCGGCAAATCCATCAATGGCCGCGCTCCTTACGGGTATCGGTGGCAAGACCGCAAGCTGGTGCAACACCCGGAAGAAGCTACCGTCCGGCGCAAAGCCTACGAACTGTTTTCGCAATACCGCCGCAAGGGGAAAGTCGCCAAACTGCTCAATGCCGCCGGCTACCGCACCCGGGATGGTGTGATCTGGCGCGATACCCAGGTCTTTCGAGTGCTCAGCGAATCCAGCGCCAAGGGCATCTATTATTTCAATCGCATCCGCAAAGACGGCCACTGGAAAGGCAAGCTCAAACCGGAAACCGAATGGGGCCAGGTCCTCTGCGAGCCGATCATATCCGAGACGCTCTGGAACGAGGTCAACCAGATTATTGAGGAACAATTGAAGAGTTGGAAACGACCCGGCAAATTGCCTGTGCAGATGTTTGGCAATCTCGCCCATTGCTCATGCGGTCATAAGATGTATGTGCGGGCCAAATCCCCGAAATACGTATGCCGCAACTGTCACAACAAAATCCCCATCGTTGACCTTGAAGGGATCTTCCAGGATGAGTTGAAAGCCTTCTTCGCCAAACCCGAACGCATTGCCGAGCATTTGCAGGAAGCCGACCGGAACCTCTCTGAAAAAGAAGCCTTGCTGGCAACCCACGCTCGCGAGATTCAGAAAGTCCGGGATGATATGACCCGCACGCACCGCCTGTATCTGGACGGCGGCATCACGTCCCAAGGCTTCGCGCAATTCTACAAACCGGCCGAGGAACGATTGAACCAGTTGACGGCGGAACTGCCAAAGCTGCAAGCCGAGATTGATTTCCGCAAGGTAAACCAGTTATCTGCCGAGGACGTGCTCCACGAAGCCAACTCCTTGTATGACCGCTGGCCCAAACTCCCCACCGAGGACAAGCGCCGAATCGCCGAAGCACTGGTGGAGAAGATCGTGATTGGCGACGGCGAGATTGACATAACGTTCTCATATCTGCCATCTTCTGAAGAACTGTGCAAAACCCAACAGCAGTTGAGAGGGCCGGGGTGAGGGCGAGCGTTCCTTCACTTCACGAATCTCCACGTCCGGCTCGCCGAA
>PLJQ01000216.1 GCA_003140275.1 Limisphaerales bacterium | reverse complement strand
GACCGCAAATGGTATCGGGACTATGTCATCGCGCGCACGGTCGTGAGCGCCTTGGAAAGGCTCAACCTCAAGTGGCCCAAGCCGCGCGAGGATTTGTCAAAGGTCAAGATTGTTTAAGGGCCTGTTTGAAAACTCCGGTTTGGTGTCCAGCCTTCAGGGTGCCCCCGGCGGAAAACATGCTAAAGCGTGGACACCAAACCAACCCTGGCCACGCGTCATACGCTGAGAATGGAGTTTTCATACGGGCGCTCGGGTTAACGCCGGCTGGCCTTTGACCGTAACCAATCTCTTGAACAAAGCGTTATCAACCCTGTAATTACAACGTCATCGATGTGGCCAGAAAATCGAAACCTTGAGTCAGGCAGGCGAAACCGCGCGCCGATTTTTTTCCTGCTCGCGCTGCTTTCGTTTTGTGGCCCGTCCTTTGGCGCCGAGACCCGCGACAAGGCGACAGTGGACGATATTTTGCTTTCCATCACGGACGCCAAAGGCATGGCGCAAACTCCGTTCGAGTTGAGGGGAGACGTCGCGTCTGTTTTGATTTTCGTCATGCACGATTGTCCCATCTCCAACGCGTACGCCCGGGAACTCGAACGTCTCCGCCAGGATTACGGGCCGAAGAAAATCCGGTTTCAACTGGTGTTTGTCGATCCCGACCTCAAGCCGGCCGCGTTGGAAAAACATAACTCGGAATACGGGCTGACCAATTACACGGCCATCCTGGACTCCACGCATGTTCTGGTGAAAGCCACCGGCGCGACCATCACTCCCGAGGCGGTGGTCGTGGGAACCAACGGCAAGATTCTCTATCGGGGTCGCATCGACAATCTATACAGCGCGTGGGGCAAATCGCGCGGCCACGCAACCGAAAAGGATTTGCGACAGGCGCTGGAGGCGATCCTGAATGGCAAAGCCGTCCCCAACCCGCGGACCAAAGTTATCGGTTGTTATATCTCTTCGAGCTGATAAGGTTCCCATGTCGCATTTTGAGAAAAGAAAAGATTATGAAAAACTATTTTAAGAGTTTGGGCATCGGTTTTCTGGCGGGGCTGATGATCCTTTCCCTTGCCCACGGTCAGTCGCCGACGGAAGCGCCGGCCAAAACCAGACCGAAAGCGCCGCAGGCAAAGCTAAAATATATACCGAAACCGAAAGGCACATTGACCTTCACCGAGCACATCGCGCCGATCATCTTCAATAATTGCGCCTCCTGCCATCGGCCGGGTGAAGCGGCGCCGTTCCCGTTGCTGAACTACGCCGACGTGAAGAAGCGGGCCAGGCTGATCGCTGAAGTCACCGGAGAAAAATTCATGCCGCCCTGGCACGCCGACGCGGGCTATTGCGAGTTTCTCGACGAACGCCGCATTACGGACGACCAGGCCGGGATGCTTCAACAGTGGTATGCGGAAGGCGCGGTCGAGGGCAACCCCGCCAAACTGCCGGCGCTGCCGAAATTTCCCGAGGGCTGGCAACTCGGCAAACCCGATTTCGTGGTAAAAATGTCCGAGGTGTACACGGTGCCGGTAGAGGGCCAGGATATTTATCGTTACTTCGCCATTCCTTTGAATCTGACCGAAGACAAATGGGTGAAGGCAATTGAGTTTCGGCCCAGCGCCCGGTCCGCCGTCCACCATTGTTTATTTTTCCTGGATACCACCGGCAAGGCCGTCAAGATGGACGAAGCGGACCCCGAACCGGGGTACAACGGCGGCGGCGGCGGCGGCAGGGGATTCCAGATGAGCGGCGGTATCGGCGGCTGGGCCGTGGGCGGAAATCCGCGCGCGTTGCCCGAGGGATTGGCCTGGCGTGTTCCGAAGGGCGCGGATCTGGTTTTGCAGACTCATTTTCATCCCTCGGGAAAAGCCGAAAAGGAACAATCGGTGATCGGCTTTTATTTCGCCGACGGCCCGCCTAAACAAACGTTTGCGGACATTCAACTCCCGCCGATCTTTGGCGCGATTTCCGGGATCGATATTCCGGCCGGAGAAAAACACTACGTGGTCAAGGATTCCTTTGTCTTGCCCATCGACGTTGAAGCGTTCGCCGTCAACGGCCACGCTCATCATCTGGCCAAGACCGTGGACATGATCGCCACGCTGCCGGACGGTCAGCAAAAGACACTTATGAAGATCAGTGATTGGGACTTCGCGTGGCAGGAGCAATACACTTACAAGCACCCGATTCCGCTTCCCAAAGGCACCCGGATTGATTCGGAACTCGTTTACGACAACTCCGCCGATAATCCCAAAAACCCGACTGTTCCGCCGGTACGCGTGCGTTGGGGACGCATGTCCTCCGATGAAATGGGCTGTGGGATATTGCACGTGGTCGCCGCGACGGAAAAAGAAATGCCGCAGTTACAGGCGTCGATTAAACAGCACATGGCCGACGCGTTCATTGACCGGGCCATGGCCGAATCAAAGAAAGATTCCGGTCGCGGCGGTTTCCTGTCCGGCATCATCAAACGCTTCGACAAAGACGGCGACGGAAAACTCAGTGAGGAGGAGCGCGCACAAGCGCGTGAGGCCATCCTGCAGTTCCGCGGACTGGGCGAAGAATAAATCAGCCGCAAGGAGACCATCCTGCGCCGGCTGGTGATGCACGCAGCAAGACCACAGGTGGATTTTCCAGCATTTACAAAGATAATAGCGGCGCAAAATTACCCGCTCAGAGTCCACTCCCGGTAACAATATGTTTTATGGTCTGTTGCCCAATGGTTGGTGCTTCTCGTTGGCGGAGCGAGCGTCCTCGCGAGCCATGGTTTTCACGAAACACCCGAAGACCCACGGCTCGCGAGGGCGCTCGCCCACCACAAACGACTTCGGCACGCCGCCCGTTAGTGGGTTAACTGAAAGACGGCAACCCCGAAATTATTTTCACGTCTTTTTCGCACCCACAAGCCGTGAACCGGGAAACCGTTCAAAAAAATCTCAAAAGAAATTTCGAGGATATTAAGACTTAAGCTTGAATCGCTTCAATTTTGGGCGAAACTAACCGCACAATGAATAAAAGCAGCGCAGTAACTGGCATTGCTTTTTAGCGTCGTCGGCTGCGCGCGCATCAACTACGCACCCGAATGGCGAACCGGGAAAAGGACTGGTTGGCGCCAAAAAGTCTGGCCGGAGCCTCGCGCATGAATCGGAAACCACCGTCCGTGAATTGGAACTGACAGCGCCGCAGGCATGGCTTTTGCTCAAATGAGGTTCGGGCGCGCAAGCCGGCAATCAAACGGAGTTTCAGCACCAAACAAAGCAGTCAGGATTGAATGAGTTATTTGATGAACACTACCGTCGTTCACAACGCGAGATTTGCCCGGCCTGGGCAAATCTTACGGTGGAGGTGTGTTTTCAGCTTAATCGGCGCCTTACTTTGCTTTGCACGACCGGGCTTTGCCGGCGTCAACTTGCTTTCCACCTTTCAGGCGGGAGATGGCGATTGGCAATTGGGCACGCTCGCGGTCGGGAATGTGGACAGCAGCCCGGATTTGGAAATCATCGTGCCATACCGCAATTCAAGCGGCCAATGGTATCTTGACGCCTTCAAGTGGAATGGCACGCGCCTGCCCGGCTTCCCGTATTCCGCCGCGGGAAACCCGGAGATCAACGCCTCGCCGACGCTCTATGACCTCGACGGCGATGGCCGCAACGAAATCATTTTCATGTGCGGCAACAGCGTGATCGCTCTCCGCGGCGACGGTTCGGTTTATTTATCCAATTCGGTGAGCCGCGCCAACTACATCCCCAACGGCGGGTATCAAGTCGTGACGAATGGTTTTTATTGGTCCGCCACCGGCGCCTGGATTCCGAATTTGCCGGCCACTGCGGTTTTCTCATCGCAATTTTCGCCGCCGATGGTGGCGGACATTGACGGCAACGGGAACAAGGAAATTATCACGGCTTGGAAAATCGACCCGGACAGCACGAGCAGTGCGCAGGATTTTAATCCGTTCATCAACGACATCTGGGGTTTCGGGGAATGGGGAACAGTTGGGGAATCCTGGTCGGGCGGCATTGTCTTTTTTGACGCCCTCACCGGCTCGAAAAAATTTGTCTATCACTTTCACCAGCTCGTGGAATCGGGCTTCGGCCTCGGCCACGCTGACACTGGCAAGGCGTTGGAAGTCTATGTTTTGAACGATAGCGACAGCGTCGTTTGCTTCGACAAAACGAAGCCGCACGGTTTTTACGGTCGCGGGATGCTGCACAAACAGTTCGGAAAAAACCAACGGTTGATGTCCGGCGACTACCAGCAGAGCGTCGATATTTATCCTGTCGATCTCGACGGCGACGGTTTGGCGGAAGTCCTGGTGCCGACCACGCAACTCAACCCGTCCTGGGAGCCGAGCGAAACCATTCTCGACGATGACGGCGCCATCCTTTGGCGCAAGTGGACACAACCGGTGTCGTTTGTGAACAATCACGGCTGGCTCAACAACGCGTGCATGATTCCCGTCAACCCTGATCACGACAACCATATTGATGTCCTGACCTTCAGCCATTCGTTTGAAATCAACTACCGGTACTGGAATGGCATTGAACTGGTGGATCATGCCGGCTGGCCGAAGAATTTTTATCCCTACCTGCCGACGCCGCCCGTGGTTGGCGACGTGGACGGAGATGGGGAAGAGGACATTATCATCGGGACCTACGATCCGGCGGCCACTCCTTCCAGCGGGAATCTCCACGTCTTCAGTCTGAACGGGACCGAAAAATTTGTTTTGCCTGTCCCGGGTGGGGTCAAACACATCCCGTCCCTGGCAGATGTAAATGGTGACGGTTCGCTTGATGTCATCTATCGTTCAACCTTGGGCCGCGTTTACATTCAGAACTTCGGCGCCACGAGCGCCACCAACGTCTCCTGGAGCACGCACCGGGGCAACGCCCAGCGCGACGGCAATTACCTGCGCTCCCTGTTCCCGCCAGGTACGCCGTTGATCACGAAAAAGGAATCCGGTTATCGGCGCGCCAGTTTAACCTGGAGCGGTCCCGCCCCCAATTCGGCCAGGGGTTATCGCATCTATCGAGCCGAACAGGCCGAGGGACCGTTCACGCAAATTTTGACCCTCGCGCCCAATGTCACTTCGTACACTGATTCCGGACTGAAACCGGGCTGGCAATACTTTTACGAGGTGGCTGCGATTTATCCGACCAACGAAGTCCGCTCCGCGCCCGTCGCCGTTCTTTCCCTCGTGAACAATAACCTGATCGCCAACGGCGGTTTCGAGGAAAACGACAACAGCCACTGGGACAAATGGTTCAGCGGTGACCTTAACCCAACCAACATGGTTTGCTCCACCAATGTGGCTTACCAGGGCAAAAACTCGATGGAGATCAAGCTGGTGAACAATGGCCCCAACAGCTCCATCAAAGAGTCCAATCAATACGGCATTATCGACGCCACAATCCCGCTCCTGGCGGGCACGCTTTACAGCTTTGGCTGCTTTTTCCGCAGTGGCGGAATTTCCCAGCCTTCGGAACATTGGTTGGAATGGAACGACGCCAAAACCTCGAGCCACACGAACACGCCGCCGCCCCTCCCATATCCAAATTATTTCACGCCACACTTCGTTCCTGGAACAGGTCCCAGCGGATGGGCGTACGCCAACCGAACCTTTATCATGCCGCCGGGTGACTATGATGTGGAATTGCGCCATCGCTACGATATTTCCAGTCCTGGCAGCGGCTCCCTTTTCATCGACAACGTATTCCTCCGTCCGCTCCCCGCTCCGAGCGACTCCCGCTGGCAGGAATGGATTCGCTTCGGCTCCGCTTGGCGTTACTTCACCGGCACACCGCCGGTCAATTGGTACGCGACCAATTTTAATGACACGGTCTGGCCGGAATCACTGGCGAAATTCGGTTGCGGCAGCGGGCCTACGAATCTTGTCACTCTGCTGCCGTCCAAACTGCCATCTTATTATTTTCGCAGAACTTTCGTTGTTGACGACACCAACCTCGATGAACTCCTGCTCTCGGCCATTTGTTCCGACTTTCAGTCCAGCGGCACACCGATGCGACTTTTTCTCAACGGGCAGGAAGTCGCCGCCAGCGGCATCGAGCTTGGCTCAGACACGGGTAATGACGTCAGGTATTACGATCTGACTCCATTTCTAAATCTGATCCATACCGGCACCAACACCATCGCAGTCATTTTGAACAATACCTGGCAACCTTCGTGGGACGATGTAGCGTTTGATCTTGGCCTCAAGGCCATGCCGATGACGGTTTCCACGGCTCAACCGCGCTTCAGTTCCATTCAGAGAGACCCGTCAGGCGTTCTGCTGGGCGTGGAAGCGCCGCTTGGCACCATCTGGCAGGTTCAATCCACCGCCATCCTCTCGGGGTTACCCACCTGGCAAACTGTCGGCCTGTTCACGAACAACACCGCCAACACGTATTGGTTCCGAGACACCAGCCAAAACGGGCCGCTTGCTCCACAACGCTATTACCGTTTGAAGTCCTATTAATTGACTGTTCCATCGCGGGGGCAACAAAACAAAACTCAGGAAACATCATCTCCTGAGTTTCTTTCTTTGAAATTCGTTGCAGACCTTCAGGAAAGCTCGCGCAAACTGCCCGTACTGTCGCCCACCCGTTCAACCGGCGCGCCCAACCGCTCCAGCATGGAAACAAACAAGTTGGTCATGGGAGTTTCCTTCTCGTAACGGACATGCCGGCCGGGTTGGATGGTGCCGCCGCCCTGGCCCGCCAATAGCACGGGCAAATGGTCATGGGCGTGGGCGTTTCCGTCCGCCAGACCGCTGCCATAACCGATCATGCAATTATCCAGCAACGTTCCCTCGCCTTCCTTGATCGACTTCAGCTTTTCGAGGAAGTAGGCGAATTGGGTTGTGTGAAACCGGTTGATCTTCGCGATTTTTTGCTTCTTGGCTTCGTCGTTACCGTGATGAGACAGGTCATGATGGCCTTCCGCAACACCGATAAATGGATANNATCATGATGCCCCTCGGAAACCCCAATGAATGGATAGGGCCGATTGCTGCCGTCATGCGCGATCACAAAAGTCGAAATACGCGTCGTGTCGGTTTGGAACGCCAGCGCCAGCAAGTCATACATCAACCGGATATGTTGTTCGAACTCCTTGGGGATGCCCGCCGGGCGGATGTTGCCCGGCAATTCGGCGGCATATTTCTCAGCCCGTTCGATACGCATCTCCGTTTCGCGGACCGCGGTGAGATATTCGTCCAGCTTGCGACGGTCCGTGTATCCGAGATTTGATTTCAAACGGTTTGCGTCTTCCAACACCAAATCCAATATGCTCTTTTCATAAAACTCCCGTTTGACGCGCGCCTCGTCCGTCTCGCCGGGCTTGCCGTTGGTGAAGAGACGGTCGAAAACCGACCGCGGATCGACTTCCGCCGGCATGGGCGTCGCTTCCGTCTTCCAGGAAATGTTGTACGAATACGCGCAACTGTAACCCGAATCACAATTGCCCGCCTGCTTGCCATGGTCACAACCCAGTTCCAGCGAAGCGTACCGGGTTTGCTTTCCGATTTTTGACGCAGCGATCTGGTCCACCGAAACCCCGGCCTTGATATTGACGCCGTCCGTCTTGCGCGGCTGACACCCGGTCAGATAACTGGCCGACGCGCGCGCATGATCGCCTCCGCCGTCCCCATTGGAGCGGCCCTTGTCATGGGCGAGACCACTGAGAACGAGGAAATCTTTTTGATGCGCTTTGAGCGGCTCCAAAATCGCCGGCAGATCAAAATCCGCGCCGACCGTTTTCGGCGTCCAATCGGCCATGTTCTGGCCGTTCGGCGTGTAAATGAAGGCCATTCGTTTGGGAAAAGCTTTGGGCGCTCCGGCAGCCGGGGCGGCGAACGAAACCGCCGGCACCATGGCTTCCAACATCGGCAAGGCGACCGCCGTGCCCAACCCTTTCAGAAATGTTCGTCTCGGTATCTGCCATTTGTGGTTCATAAGCGCTCTCTTTTGGCTGATTTACAAATGACTGTAGACTGAGATGGGTTCAAAAACAAGCCTCGCTTTTTTTATTTTTAGACGAAAAATCTTAATTGGGATTTCATTTACACGCCTTCGGCCCATCGTTCACTTGCCAATCCGATACGGCCCTGGCTCATATTTTAGAGCCGCTTCAAGAATTCCAATGCAAACACCTCATACGCCGCGGCGCCACTACTGTACTTGTCGTAATAGATTATCGGTTTGCCGAAACTGGGCGCTTCGGCCAGGCGCGTGCTGCGGGGGATGACCGTTTCAAACACGCGCTCGCCGAAATGCTGGCGCACCTCGCTGACGACCTGATTCGCCAGATTGGTGCGCCCGTCGAACATCGTCATCACCACGCCCAGCAGTTCCAGACGCGGGTTCACGCCGTTGTCGCGCAACTGATTCATGATCCGGCTGATCATTGAGATGCCTTCCAGCGCGTAATACTCGCATTGCAACGGGACGAGCAATCCATCCGCCGCCGCAAACGCGTTCAACGTGAGAATTCCCAGCGACGGCGGGCAATCCACCAGAATCAAATCAAACCGTTGCGCGTCCAAGACCGGTTTTAACGCGCGTCCCAGCCGTTGCAAATGATTGTCCATCCGCGCCAATTCAATATCGGCGCCGCACAAATCGACTTCACTGGGAATGATCTGCAACCGTTCAAAGGCAGTGCTCTTGATTTTGCCGAGCAGATTTTCTCCCCTCATCAACGGCAGATACGCGCTGTCGCCTTCCGTTTTATCCAACCCCAGACCACTGGTCGCGTTGCCTTGCGGATCGAGGTCCAACAACAACACGCGCCTGCCCACGGCTGCCAGGCAGGCCGCCAGGTTGACAGCCGTCGTGGTTTTGCCGACACCCCCCTTTTGGTTCGCGACCGCGATGACTTTGGTTGACACGCAGAAGATTTAATTAGAACCACTGAATAAGTTCAAGGCTTTCACGTTCTCAGCACGTCAGCCAGATTGGTTTTGATCCGGGCGATTTTTTTCTCGAAATCGGCGACGAACGCCCGCTTGTCCAGGTTCGACGCAATGGATTTGGAGGTCTCCAGCAGATGCAGCCTGAGCCGTTCTGCAATCAGTTTGTCGATCAATTCCACAATTTGCTCCGGTTTCATTTGGTTCCTTTCGGTTAGTTCGGATGGCTTGCCGGGATATGAGTTATTTCCCCGCCCGCATGAACCGGGCTTTACGGTTCGTCGATGACGGCGTCATTATTTTCACAATTAAAAACAGTTTCGCTGGATTTTGTCACGACGCCAGCGCATGATACCACCATGAAATTGATTCTTTCCACGCACAACGTGACTCTGACCAAAGGCATCGAAGACCACATTCTCGGACGAATCGATAAACTGGAGCACCTCGACCGCTTTGCCATCAATGCCCGGGTCACGCTCGAACACGATAACACCAAGGCCGCTGACCGCCAATTTTCCTGCTCCCTTCGACTGGCGGTTCCCGGCCCCGATCTTTTCGCCGAAGATTCGGAAAGCGATCTTTACGCCGCCATCGACCTGGTGACCAAAAAAATCGAACAGCAAATCCGCAAGCGGCATAGCAAATACAAGGCCCGCAAACACACGGAAGCCGCTCGCACCAAACGACGCCGGCAGGAAGCCAGCCTGTAAAAGGTCGAACGTCGAAGGTCGAGAGCAGGAAAACAAAGCACCCTGTGCTAATTAACCTTCTACCATCAACCGTCAACCATCAACCCGCTTTCATCCTCCGCGCCCGCGTCGTTCTGCCGGTTTCCCGCCCGCCCATTGACAACGGTGTGGTTTGNNCAACCGCATCACGGGAGTCGGTCGCTGGGGCAAAGGCTCGCCGCCCGCCGGCGCTCAAGTTGTCAATCTTGGGGAAATGATTTTGCTCCCTGGTCTCGTCAATGCCCACTGCCATCTGGATTACACGGACATGGCGGGTCAATTTGCTCCAACGAAGAACTTCCCCGATTGGGTGAAACTCATCACCACCAGCAAAGGCGGCTGGTCTTACACTGATTATGCGGAGTCCTGGTTGCGCGGCGCGCAAATGCTCCTGCGCTCAGGCACGACTACTGTGGCCGACATCGAAGCGGTGCCGGAACTTTTACCCGACGTTTGGAACGCCACACCACTGAGAGTGTTTTCTTTTTTGGAAATGACCGGCATCAAAAACCGTCGCCAGCCGGACGCAATCGTGCAGGAATCGGTGGATAAGATCGCTTCGCTCCCTGCCACCCGAGGCCGAACCGGACTCTCCCCTCACGCCCCCTATTCCACCGTGCCAGAGTTGCTGCGTCTCAGCGCGGAAACCGCCCGCGGACGAAATTGGCGACTGACCACGCACGTTGCCGAATCGGCGCAGGAATTCGAAATGTTCACGAGCGGTCGCGGCGAAATGTTTGACTGGCTGCGGCACAATCAGCGCGACATGTCTGACTGCGGTCGTGGTTCGCCTGTGCAACACCTGGGGCGAAATGGCCTGCTGGCCGAAAATCTTCTTGCCGTTCACGCCAACTATCTCGGCCGGGATGATGCATCGCTCTTGGGAAAGCAAAATGTCAGCGTCGTACACTGCCCGCGCAGCCACGATTTCTTTGAACATCAACCGTTTCCGCGCCAGGAACTGAGCGCTGCCGGCGTCAATCTCTGCCTCGGCACGGACAGCCTGGCCACGGTGCGTAATAAGCGAGATCAGCCGGCAGAACTGAATTTGTTTGGGGAAATGCGTGCGTTTGCCGCCAACCACCCCGCTCCATCGCCGGAAAATATTTTGCAAATGGCCACCCTCAATGGCGCGCGCGCGCTGGGCATGACGAAACAAATCGGCGAGCTTTCAGAAAACGCCTTCGCCGACCTGATCGCCATTCCTTACGAAGGAAAGATGACGGATATTTACGAGACGGTGCTGCATCATGCGGACCATGTGGCGGCGACTATGATTGACGGGCAATGGGCCATTGCGCCAAAACTGAATTGACGGCGGCATGAACGACTTCGTCCAGGAACTGAATCAACGCCTCCACGCGCTTCGCGAACAAGGACTCTATCGCGAGTTGCGGCGCCTCGACTCGCCGCAGTCGCCCCGCATCGAGTTCAACGGCAAAACGCTCCTGAATTTTTCTTCCAACGATTATCTTGGGCTTGCCAACGACCCGTGGTTGAAAGAGGCCGCCATTAAAGCGGTGGAGCGTTACGGGGCCGGGGCCGGGGCCTCGCGCCTGATCTGCGGTTCACTCGCGTCACACCACGAATTGGAACAAATACTGGCCGCGTTTAAAGGCACGGAAGCCGCCCTGACCTTTTCTTCCGGGTACGCCGCCGCAACGGGCGCCATCTGCGCGCTACTCGGAAAGGAGGACGTTATCGTGACCGACAAACTAGTGCATGCCTGTCTCGTCGATGCCGCCCGGCTTTGCGGCGCGCAACTCCGCATTTTCGCGCACAACGATTTGAACAACCTCGAGGAAGTCCTGAAACGAGCCGATCACGAATCACGCCGCTCTCGCATCCTCATCGTTACCGAAAGCGTTTTCTCCATGGACGGCGATTTTGCGCCGCTCCGGAAAATCGTCGGGCTGAAGGAAAAATATGGCGCGTGGTTGATGTTGGATGAAGCACACGCCAACGGCATCCATGGCCCGAAAGGACGCGGTCTGGCCGGGGAATTTGGGGTGAGTGATCGCATCGAAATTCAGATGGGCACGCTCGGCAAAGCTCTGGGTTCGGCGGGCNNCCCTCAACTCTCAACCCTTCCGCCGCCGCAGAATCAAACGCGACCGCGCCGGAACGAAGCGAAGGTGGGCAGCCCGCAACCCTTCGCAGCGCCATCATTCCCTTGATGATTGGTGACGAAGCTCAAGCGGTCGAAACCGCCGCGGCCTTGCGTGCGCAGGGAATCTTCATTCCGGCCATTCGTTACCCCACCGTCGCCCGCGGCCAGGCCCGCCTGCGTTTGACTTTGACAGCAGCGCACACTTCGGAAGATATCGCGACGTTTTTGACAGCCCTCCGCATCACGCAGGCCCATGCATAAGCTCGCCCAACTCGATCATCGCTACCTCTGGCATCCCTTCACCCAGATGCGTGATTGGCTCAAGCGCGAGCCAATCGTCATCACGTCCGGCAAAGGAACTGTGCTACGAGACGTTCACGGCAAAGAATATCTCGACGCCAACTCCTCCATCTGGACGAATCTCCATGGCCATCGGCATTCGAAGATCAACGCGGCGATTCAGCGGCAATTAAAAAAAATCTCCCACTCCTCTGCGCTTGGTTTCGCGAATGAACCGGCGGCGTTGCTGGCAGCGAAACTCGCGGAGGCTGCCAACCGCATTTATGAATTACGATTCACGAATGACGCACCCACAGTCAAACCGGCTCGCAAATCGCAAATCGCAAATCACAAATTGGAGAAGGTCTTCTTCAGCGACGACGGTTCAACCGCGATGGAGGTTGCATTGAAACTCGCCTATGAATACGCGCGGCGCACTGGACGCAGCAAGAACCCAAAATTCCTCTCCCTCGCCAACGCGTATCATGGCGACACCGTTGGTGCGGTCAGTCTTGGCCACATCGAACTGTTTCACAAAGCCTACGCCGGATTGCTCTTCAAGTCCGACACGGTGATGTCACCCTACTGCTACCGTTGCCCATTCAACCGGGCCAAACCGGTACGCGCCGATGCCCGCGAGTACCGCAAGTGCAACTGGGAGTGCGTGGACAAAGTGGAACATCGGTTCGCAACGCAGAAGAAAAGCGGCAATCCCTACGCCGCCTTTGTATTCGAGCCACTCATTCAAGGCGCGGCCGGAATGATCGCCCAGCCGAAAAGTTGGCTGCGGCGCGTGACTGAGATCGCCCGCGGCCACGGCGCGCAGCTGATCGCCGATGAAGTGATGACGGGCTTTGGCCGGACGGGCCAACTCTCAACTTCTCCGTTCGCCTGTCACCATGAAGGCTTGCAACCCGATTTCATGGCGCTGGCAAAAGGTTTGACCGGCGGTTATCTGCCGATGGCCGCGACGCTGACGACCCAATCGGTCTTCGACGTCTTCCTCGGCGACTACGAAGAGTTCAAAACGTTTTTCCACGGCCACAGTTTCACCGCCAATCAACTTGGCGCTGCCGCCGCTCTTGCCAGTTTGGAAGTGTTGCAAAGCAAGGCTTCAATCCGCGCCCGGCAAAGACTGGAACAAACTCTGCGCGATGAACTGAAAACCTTATGGCCACTCCCAAACGTCGGCGACATCCGGCAGGTTGGCCTGATCGTCGGTGTGGAATTGGTCAAAGACTGGCGCACGCGCAAGCCGTTCGATTTGCGCGAACGCGCGGGCATTCGCGTCTGTGAAGCCATGGCGCGACGCGGTGTGCTGACGCGACCCGTCGGCAATGTGATCGCTTTGATGCCGCCTTATTGCACGACGATGAAGCAAGCGCGACGGATGGTTTCTTCGCTACGAGATTCGATCGACGAAGTGCTGGCCGGATAGAGTCCAAGGGCCAAAATTCACGCGCTGATTGATGTCGCTTGTCAGGGCTTCTTTTCTTCGAGCTTTGGCGGTGGTCCAGGTTTTGGAATCACCGTGAGCCAAAAATGGTCGGTGCGCGTGATCAGGATGTCGCCGCATGGGTCCTTGCTTCGCAGGTAGAAAAGCGCGGCACGCGACTTCGGCAAACTGCCGTCTGTGGTTTGAACGACGATGCGCAGCGGTTGATTCGTGGGCCGGGCATCGGGAGCGGCACCGACAGACAACTTCATTTCGCCGCTTTTGACCGGAACATCAACCGGCTGAACTGTGACGCCAGCAGGCAACTCTTCGAATGCAACTCGCAACGCGTTCGTGTGATCATTCAAACGGGTCAGGTCGAACTTGATTTCATTCGTTTTGCCCGGTTCGAGGCGAAAGACGTTGTCCGCCGCCTGCACCTTGAAGTCCGGCTTGGGCGGAGTGATGACCAGCCGGTAAACAAAGTCATTTCCTCCTTGCGGAAGCGATCGCTCACGGCTGCGATATAGCCGAATCGATGGCCTTGATCCGGAGAGCTTAGGCTGCGGACCTGCCGTGTTCGGTGGCCCGCCGAACACTTCATGCGTAAAGCCACATCGCTTCGATCGGTTCGGGCTCAAGTCAGAGAGTGGAAGTCGTCGCCGAGACGGCGACAACAGCACGCGAGCCGCGTGCGCTCCCCGCTCAACCGAATCGTCCAAGCCTGATGCGGTTAATGGTTTCACTTCGTTCACGACACTTTGAATTCGAAGCTCAATGTCCGTGCTGATGCTCTTGAATGTATTCCTGTTTCAAGCCCAGCTTTTCCGGCGCGTGGAGCACGAGCATTTTCATGCGGATGTCCTTGGGCACCTCGCTCCGGGTGAGTTTCGAGACCACCACCATCAGGCCGATTGCCAGCGGCACGGCCCAAATGGCAGGTTGCTCGCAGATGATCCGGAGGCCCGGATGGCCGGCCCAAAATTCCTGCAAGCCTTGCAGCGGATTCGGCGTGCCCTTCGCCAGGCTCGTCTTGAGCGCGATGTCGCTGATGCTCGTGAGCGTGATGCCTGCCAGCGCCAGCAGGCCGCCGGTCAACATGCCCGTCGCCGCGCCTTTCATGGTGAGGTTGCGCCACCATGCGCACATGAACAGGAACGGGAAATAACTGGCCGCCGCGATGGCGAACGCCTGGCCCACCATGAAATTGATTTCCAGCGTCTCGACCTGCATTCCCAGCAATATCGCAATCGCGCCGATAATGACGGACGCGATCTTGAACGCGCGCAAACGCTGCGCCCCGGTGGCCTTGGGATTCAACATCCGGCCATAAACATCATGCGCCATCGCCCCGGTCATGGAAACCAACAGGCCGCTGAATGTGCTCATGAACGCCGCGAACGCGCCCGCGCATGTCACACCGCTGAGGATGCTGCCCCAGGGGAAACGCGAGGACGGTTTCTTCGTGTTCGTGGCAGCCAGTGAGAAAGTCGGTGAGTGAGCAGGTGAGAAAGAGACGGCGAAAGAGGTTCCTCCCGCTTTCTCACTTTCCGACTTTCCCACCTGCTTGTTCAGGATGCGCGGCAACTCCAACACCACCTTGTCCGTACCCTTCGCACCAACGCCACTGTAAAGCTCCGGCAACAGGTTGCGCCCCATCACGCCGAAGATGGGCGGAAAGACGTAGAAGGTGCCGATGAGAATCATCACCCACATGGTGGTGCGCTTGGCGGCGACGCCGTCGGGGTTGGTGTAGAAGCGCACGAGGATGTGCGGCAACCCGGCCGTGCCACAGACCAGCGCGATGATGAGGGAGTAGGTGTAGAGGAGCGAATATGGCTTCGACTCTTCGGCAGAGATCCCGGCGGCTTTGGCGGCTTTGGTCGTGAGAGGGCCGAAGGGAGAAAGCCAGGTCGAATCAGCGGGAGCTTTTTCTGGGAGCGGGTGGCGGACAACCTTCGTGTCTTGCTCTGGAACTGAAATCGCGGCGAAACGCACAGCACCTGCTGCGGGAAAGAACTTGAACGTCCTGTTAGCGACTTCCTGAATCACAATTCCGTTGGACCTCAGCGTTCCGCCCACCACTCGAATACTCTCGTTAAGAGTATTTATCGGAACGCCGGGATAGACGATATTGTTCGACGCAATACTGCGCTCGACATAAATCGTCTGCCGCCCAAAAGCAGCCCGGCAGTTTGCGTACTCGGCTGCCATTTGTTCGACTGTCCACTGCGAGGGCCGTCTCCAAGCTGTGGTTCTGAACAAGCCGATTCGCAGACCGGCAACATGCATCAAGCCGTTGGGATAGTATGGTCTCTCATCGCGAGCAATCCGAAGAAACACCGCTTCCCATTCCTCGTCTTTGGGAGGTTTTTCGGGAATGGGAGAACGCCGAACATCCAACCTCGAACTCCCAACATCCAATGAAGCAGCGTTTGTAACGTCTTCGCTTCGATTTTCGATGTTGGACGTTGAATGTTGGATGTTTCCGTTCGCCCCGAGTTGTTTCCCATAATGCCCATAGACTGCCATGAGCACGAAGATGGGCACGGAGATGGCGAACATCTTGGCCCAGTATTGAAACGCCTGCACCAGCGTGATGGCTTTCATGCCGCCGAGCGCGACGTTCAGCGTGATGACCGTGCCTACCAATGCAACTCCTACCCAATACGGCAGCCCCGGGAAAATGTAGGCCAGCGTCGTCCCCGCGCCTTTCATTTGCGGCATCGTGTAAAAAAAACCGATGAACAGCACGAACACGACGGCGATCTTACGGAAGAGCGGTGAGTCGAACCGGCCCTCCGCCAGATCCGGCACGGTGTACGCCCCGAACCGTCGCAACGGCCCGGCGATGAACAGTAACAGAAACAAATACCCGCACGCGTAACAGACCGGATACCACAGCGCATCGTAACCGCTGCTCATCACCATGCCCGCCACACCCATGAAGCTGGCAGCGCTCAAGTACTCGCCGGAAATGGCGCTGGCATTCCAGCCCACGCTCACACTGCGCCCCGCCACGTAGAAATCACTGGCGGTCTTGGATTTCCTCGCCGCCCAAATGCCCATCCAGATGGTCGCGAAGACGGTGACGGCGCTGAAGGCGAGAATCCAAGGGTCGATGGTGGCGAGGATCGGAGTCATGTTTTTCTGATGTGAAAGTGAGAAAGTGGGAGATTGGCACCCTACAAGTTCTCCCACTTGCTCACTTTCTCACTTCCTCACTTTCAAAATCTCCTCCCATTTTCCCCTCTGCAACTTCAGCAACTTCCTCGTCCTCCAACGCAATGGAGCGCCGGATGAAATAGTACGAAATCACCCATACCAAGGGGACAAATCCGATACCGAGGAGAAACCATGTCAGCGTGAAGCCGAAGATGCGCGTCGCCATCAGCTCCGGTAAAAAGTAATTGGCCAACGGCAGGCCCAACAGCACGACGAGAAACGCCAGCGCACAGGCAATGGAAAGTTTCAATTGTTTGCGCATCAGCGCATGAAGGAATTCCTCGCCGTGCATGTCCGGTTTGTTGGTCGGTGGCGTTTGCATGTGCGCGGGGTGTTTTACCGGCGTGAACAGCGGAAAGCAACAGTTCACCTGAAAAAGGTCGCAAATTCCGAACGCCGCGCTCCAGACAAGTGATAATCAGCATTATTGACCTTTTGAAGTTTAGCGCCCGGTCAAAGACCTCGAACCGCGACGTAGCCGACGACGTGAGGAGGCGGATTCATTTTGAAATCGCTGCCCTTTTTGTCCGCCTCGTTACCCCGGCGGCTATTTCCTGAACGGGCTGTCAGTCGCCCAACAACAACCACTCGATCTCCGCGTATGTCTTCACGACCTTCGTCGCCTGCTGCAGTTCCTCCGCAGGATGGGTGTTCGTGATGGCGATGACGCGCATTCCGGCAGCGAGTCCCGCCGCCACACCGGGTTTGGAATCTTCGATAACCCAGCAGTCCGCGGGGGCGACACGCATCAACTCGGCGGTACGGAGAAAGATGTCGGGCGCCGGTTTGCCCCGCTGAACATCGGAAGACGTCACAGTGGCGGGAAAAAACCGCCGCAGGTCCTGAAGCGACAACACGGCTTCAACCACGGCTCGATCCGAACCGGAAGCCAGGCCGAGCTTGCACGCGCGCGCGAGCTTCTCGACGAGTTCCGCGAGGCCGGCGAAGATCGGCTCTTCGCGCTGCAGGATTTCCAACACCCGGTCGCGCTTCAGTTTCAGCAATTCTTCCATCGTTTGCGCCGGCTTGTGTTTTGCGACGAAGTCCACCCACAAATCGTGCTCCGAGCGGCCCACATAATCGGCCCAAAGCACCCCATGCGTGTCGCCGTAGCCGATCTCCCGCGCGACTTCGAGGAAGGCGCGTTCGTGGCGCGGTTCGCTGTCCACGATTACGCCGTCCATGTCGAAGATGACGGCCTGGAAATTCCGATCAGACACGTGTGGCCGCGAGTTCAAGCACCCGATTGAATTGTTCCGCCGTCACTTGCGAGACCGACAACCGCGAGTTCTTCACCAGCGCCATGCCTTTCAAAACTTTGTCCGTTTTGATGACTTGCAGGCTGACGGGTTGAGGGATCGGCCTGACAGGTGAGAGGTCAACACACGACCAATCTCCCTCTTCCGCCGTCGGATCAGGATATGCGGCTTTCTCGACACTCGCCACGCCGACGACTTCCTTGCCTCCGCCACTGTGGTAGAAAAGCACGAGATCACCTTTTTTCATCGCGCGCAGATTGTTCCGAGCTTGAAAATTGCGGACACCCGTCCATACGGTCCCGCCTTCTTTACGCAAGTCGTCCCACGAGTAGGTCTCGGGTTCTGATTTTACCAGCCAGTAATTTTTGCTCATCCCGAAGTTTCTAATTCGAATTTGTAACCGGGGAAAGCAGGAAACGACCTGATCCGCACCCGCTGAATGGTTTAACTGATTACTTTGACGTGCCCCAGCGCCGATGCAGGAATCGTTCAACCGGAGAGAACAGGATTTTGTCGGCGAGAAGGCCGATGATGACGATGACGAGCATGATGCCAATGACTTGATCCATGGCATTCAACTCGCGTCCGTAGTGCAGCAAAGTTCCCAACCCCGAGCCGGTGGGAATCGCGATGAATATTTCCGCCGCCATCAACGACCGCCACGCAAACGCCCAGCCTTGCTTCATACCGCTGACGACAAAGGGCAGCGAACCCGGCAGGATGACTCTGAGCCAGGTGTGCAGACCGCGGGAGCCCATGGTGCGCGCGGCGCGGGCGTAGATCGGCGGGACGTTGCGCACCCCGTTGTCCGTCGCCAGCATCACGGACCACAATGAACCCATGATGACGATGAAGAACATGGCGGTCTCGGTCTGGCCGAACCACAGCAACGCCAGCGGCGCCCAACAGACGCTGGGTAAAGTCTGCAGACCCAGCGCCACCACTCCGAGCGTGTCTTCGAGCACCTTGAATCGCGCATTTAAAAGTCCGAGCGGCAAGCCTGCGGCCAGACCCACCGCGTAACCCAGCACCAACCGCTTCATCGTCACATAAATGGCAGGCCACAGCGTGCCTTCCCGGAATGCGGTCACAAAATAGGCGCCAACATCCAGCGGCGACGGCACCAACACCCGCGACCACGTGCCGGCGCGCACCAGCCATTCCCAGAGGGCGAGGAAAGCAAGGAAACAGAGCGTTGGCAGTATCCAGCGTTTCACTCGTCCACCTCCCCCGCGGATTTCCGCAAGTGGTATTTCAGCGCGCGGGTGATGGAAGTTGAAAACTTCGCCAGTTCCACGCTGTTGATGTCGCGCGGGCGCGGCAAGTCGATGGAAAATTCTTCCTTGATCTGGCCCGGATGCGGCGAAAAAAGAACGACGCGATCACCCAGGCACGCGGCCTCGCGCACGTTGTGGGTGACGAACAGGATGGTCTTGCGCCGTTTTTCCCAGATTTCCTGGATGTCGCCATAGAGTTGCTCGCGGGTCAACGCATCGAGTGCGGCAAACGGCTCGTCCATCAGCAACACGCGCGGGTTTGGTGCCAGCGCTCGCGCCAGCGCCACCCGCTGCTTCATGCCGCCGGACAATTCGTGGATGCTGGCGTCCATGAATTTCTCCAAGCCGACCAGTTGGAGATAAAACATTGCCACCCTGCGCCGTTCCTTGCGAGTCAGTTTCGGCTTCAACTTCAGCCCGAACATCAGGTTGCCCATGACATCGAGCCAGGGAAACAGCGCCGATTCCTGGAACATCATCATTCGTTCCCGGCCTGGCCCCGTCACCAACTTTCCATCCGCCAACACCTGTCCGCGGTCCGGTGTTTCGAGTCCGGCGATGATGTTGAGCAATGTGGATTTGCCACAACCCGACGCTCCGACCAGGCAGACAAACTCGCCCTCCTTCACGTTTAGGGACACGTTGTCGAGCGCGTGGACGTTGGCGCGGCGCGTCCGAAACCACTTCGACACGCCTTCCACCACCAGCTTTTCCGGCGGGAGGTTTTGGAGTTCGTCCTGGATCGTTGTCATTTGATTTCAGTCAAACCTTTTTCACGCAGCGCTTCGTTCAACATCTTGAGTTCGTAGATGCGCGAAAGATCGGGTTTTTCCTTGATGAAACCAAACCGCTGCGCATCCTCGGCAGATTTGAGCAGCGACGCGCGCACGGGGTCGTAAGTCAGTTCAAGCCGTTTCCATGCGCTTTCCAAGGTTACTTGCGGCAATGCCCTGGTGGTTTCGGCTTTGATCTCGTCATTGAGAAGCTTTTTCGCCTCGTCGGGGTTCTTATTGATCCACTCAGTCAGTTCGACGTGCGCCGCAATCCACTTTTTGAGCAGTTGCGGGCGCTCTTTAAGGAATCTCACGCTGCTGACCAGATGGGTGGTGACATATTTGCCATCGGGCCACAACGTCTTCTCATCCAAATAAAGTTTGCCCTTGGCCTCCAGCTCCAGGCGGCTGACCCACGGCTCGACCGTCCATACCGCGTCAAGGTCGCCCTTCTGAAACAACGTCAACTGATCGGGATTTGCGGTCGGGATCACCAGCGCATCGCCGCCGGTCATCGTGATTTTCAGCCCTTTGGATTGCAGCCACGCGCGCGCTGCAACGTCCTGCGTATTGCCGAATTGAGGCGAAGCAATCTTTTTGCCCTTGAAATCTGTGTCGGTCTTGATACGGCCATCGGGCTGCACGACCAACGCCGCACCGCCGCTGCACGCACCCGCCACAATGCGGATTTCATCTCCGCGCGATTTCAGATGCGCATTGATGGCGGGGTTTGGGCCAACGTAGGTGAGGTCAACGGACTTGGCGAAAATCGCCTCCATGGCGCTCGGTCCGGCGTTATAAACGAACCATTTTACTTCCACATCCGGCCCGAGCCGTTCTTCAAACCAACCGTTGCCCTGCCGCGTCAGGCCATGACCGATCACCCCTTGTGCGTGCGTAATGTTCGGGAAATGCCCCACCCGCAAAACGGTTTTTTCCGCCATCGCGATTGGCGCGACCACAAACAGTGCGACACATAAAACTATCCGCCGGATCATTTGGTTGTCTTTCCCTTCGTGGCGAAAGGCAGCGGCGACTTGTCACGCCGCAGCTTTCGCAGCGTGACCTCGACCGTTTGCGCCAGGGTGTAACGGTCGAGAATATTGGCGATGGCATTCCGCACGTCCATCATCATCATCCGCAGCCCGCAATGCGCTTCGTCCGGACAGGAGCATCGCTTGTATGCGCTCACGCTGACGCATGGAATCGGGGCCAGCGGCCCTTCCAACATTCGCACCACCGCCCCAATTTTGATGGTGTCCATCGGCTGCTTGAGAAAATAGCCGCCGTACTTGCCGCGTTTGCTGTCGAGGTAACCTGCCGCCTTCAACTCGACGAGGATTTGTTCCAGGAATTTGATCGGCATGTTCTCCTTCTTCGCCAATTCGCCGATTTGGAGGATCGGCCGGCCGGTTTCCCGCGCAATGCCCAGATCGATCATGGCCCGGAGCGCATATTCCCCACGTTTGGTCAGTCGCATAACGAGTCGACCCTACTGACTCACTAGACAACTGCAAGCGGATTTGATGGGCCGGTTAAAAGTCCGTCCGCGCTGCGATAACGCCCATCCGCGTCTCCGGCTGAGGTCTGGCAACCCGCTTCGTTGTCTCAACGCATCACGCGCATCACAAGTTCGCCGCGTACGCGATGAACTTGCGGTACTCCGCGAGGATGGTTTGTAACGCGGCCACCAACGCCTGTTCCTGCAGAAATTGCGGTGTCGCCTGGGGCGTTTCCAAAATGATTTCAAATGGCCGCGGCCGGCTTTTCGGCGGTGCGCTCAACACCCCGCACGGTCGTTGACGAATGATGCCGTTGCGCGCGTTGAAGCCGTCGATGATCGGATTCTGGTTGCGCGGCAGTAGGAGTTCCGCCGCGTCGAGCGCCGGCTCCAGCAGGTGCTTCGTCAGGGTGGCACCACTCACGTAACCATAAACGCCGTCACTGGTGTCGTCGGAATGCAACGCGACGAGACCGTGAAAGGCGTGCGTCCAAATCTCCCATTGCAAAGCCAGGACTTCCGGCTCGGTGGAATTGTTCCAAAACTCGCGGTTCAAGTCGCGGCCACGCAGCGAATAGCGTGTGTTGTTCTGAAACCCCGCCGGGTTGCACACGGGATAAATAAACAGGCAGTAGCCCCTTGCCAGTTCCGGTGCTTGCTCCAACAAGGTTAGAAACTTGACCAACGCGTATGCCCCGACCGGCTCGTCGCCGTGAATGGCGGCAAACAACCCGATGCGTAGTGGCTCGTCACCGCCGCGCGGTCCTATGAAAAGGTAACACGGCAATTCAAAGGATTCCCCACCCACTTCGAATCGACCGAACGGCTTGGCGATTAAATTCACCGAGGTTTCTGCGATTTGATTCAGTGGCGACAGCAAATCGGCGATTGACCGGCTTGCGCGAATGCGGGCCGTGGTTTTGTTCGTTGTGAGTTGAGGAATAGTGTTCATGGCTATTTTCCCGGTTGATAGCTTTGAGGGTTAGAACGCGAGTTGCACGCGCGTGAAAAGCACGTTCTCCGGCTGCCGGGTCACGATGGCCGGAGCGGTTGTGCCTGCGCCACCGCCGCCGCCGAAGGTAGTGTGCGAAAAGCTGGTCTTCACCACTACGTTCCGGTTCAAATACCAGTTGAGACCGGCGGACCATGAGGCGGCAGAATGGGCGGAAGTGGTCGAATCCGCAAACAACGGAAACGTTCCCTTGTCGATGTCCAACTCAGCGTAGCGGCCCACGACTTGCAATGCACCCCAGCGTCCTTCGAGCGGATTGAACGGTTGGCGCGGCACTACGCCGCCTTTGTAAGCGGCCTCTTCGCCAGTCAAAATCCAGGAACCGGTGATTTCCCAGCCGGTATGCTCGAGTCGCGCGGAAGTCAGGGGAGCGGTCACTGTTCGGCTCACTCTCTGATCCGAGATGACGTATTCACCGAGCAAACCAAATGGCCCATAGTAGTAGTAGCCTTGCGGTGAAAGTCTCCAGTGTTCGCCGTTTGCGACGACGACCGCCTTATTGGTTGGATTGTACGCAAAAAACTGTTGCTGACCGTCCGTTGCGTAACCCGGAAGTGTTCCGCCTGTGGTCGCGGGAAGGGCCGCCGCTGCCGAAGGCTTCCCATAGCTGCCGCCGAGGCCAAAGCCAAATCCTTGGAGAGCAGGAAGGGCCAGTTTCTTGAACGGCCGGATAAAAATCCGCCCGGCAAACTCCTTGTTGTCCTCGAGATCAGAAAGGCTTGAATTTCGCGCGTCACCCGCCCCATTGAAAACGCCCGCCGCGTAACTCACCACGCCGTCTGCAATATCACCCCAGAGTTCAAAGCCGAGGTCGCGATTCGGCGTCAAGCCGGTCGGCAACGCGCGCTCGTTGAAAAGCGTATCGACGTCCACCACCAATTGCTCCAACCCCACTGGTGATTTAAACTTGCCAACGCGTAATTGCAGTTCGGGTTTGTAACGGTAATTGNNCTTGCGGCGTCGGCTGGCTGCCACTATTGCCGCCGTTACTGCCGGTACCGAAATCCGGAACGAAGAGGAAATCAAAGTCATGGTAAACAGTCCCCTGTAGAACAGGCCGCGCCCGTCGAATCAGGAAACCGTCATTGCCGTTGATGCCGCCGTCGTCGAAGAAGGACCGTGAATCCACTTGCAATACTCCCTTAAATTGCAGCGAAAAGTTTCCGTCGGCAGAGCCAAAGGAAAAGCCCTGGTCACCCACGGTGATTTTGGGCGCCTCCTTGGTTTTGGCCTCGTTCGCTTCCTTCTCGACTTCGCTGTTTCGTTCCAGAGTTTTGACCTTTTGATCCAGCTCCAACAGCTTTGCTTTCAGTTCTTCAAGGGATTCGGCCTGTTCAGCACGAACCGCCAAACCCGTCGTCCATAAGACGCCGACGGCAAACGTCGCCAACACCGGGATCTGAATTTTTTTGTTCATTGTATTCCTGTTGTTTGGATGGGAATTCCGGCGTGCCGGTTTGCCCAATTGAGTTGTTGTTCTATCGCTGCGGCTCATGTCGGTGGACGGACAACTCATTGCTCCGTGAAGTGTCATTGAGCTTGTCCAAGCGCGCTTTCTCCGCCGCTCCAATTCCACCACCTGCCGCGTAGGTGGCGGGATTTGCCCGCTTATTGTCTATTGTGTTGATAGACATAATGGAGTTACCCTAGTGTTATACTAGACAATTGCAAGAACTTTTTAAACTTTTTTTTGAACCCCAAAGACGGTTACCGATGGCCCGGAGAAAGCATGGGAATGACACGCCCATTCCATCCTTGCTTGTAACCACTGTTTCGATTGTGGCTAAATGCCACACATGGATCTGGCAGCCAGTTTTAACGTCGTTCACGAACGAATCAGGACTGCCTGTGTTCGTGTCGGACGCGACCCCCTGTCCGTGACATTGCTTGCGGTAACCAAAGGTCAGCCACCGGCGGTGGTTAGGGCGGCGGCGGATTTGGGGCAAACCCTATTTGGCGAAAATCGCGTGCAGGAGGCCAAGACAAAGATTGGCCAGTGTCCGGGCCGGGTGCGCTGGCACATGATCGGCCATTTGCAATCCAACAAGTGCAGGGATTCCATTCACTTTTTCGAAATGATCCAAAGTGTGGACAGCGTGGCCCTGGCGCAGGAGATTGACAAATGGGCGGACAAGGCGGCCAAGACAATGCCAATTTTGCTGGAGGTTAATATTGCCGGCGAAGCGAGTAAGTTTGGCTATCGGCCCGATCAGTTGCTTGCCGAACTGGCGCAAATCAACGCCCTGAAAAAAATTGAAATCCACGGTTTGATGACGATTGCTCCCTGGACGCCGGAACCGGAAAAGGTGCGGCCGGTATTTCGTCAATTGCGCGAGTTGAAGGAAGAATGCGAACAAATCCTCGGCGCTCCTCTTCCCCATCTCAGCATGGGCATGAGCAGCGATTTTGAGTTGGCCATCGAAGAAGGTGCCACGCTGGTCCGCCTCGGAACGGTTTTATTCGGACCGCGTTCAAAGGCTCGAAAGGAAGTGAAGGCGGGCGAAGAAAGATAAATGCCGTGTATTTTTCCCTTTTCACCTTTTGCCGTTGGCTTCTAAACTAGGTCTGTGACCGTCACCACGTTTAAAAACGAAATCGCCGAGGCTCTCAAAACTTACGAGAGGTACATCGTTTGCCTCAACAAGACGCCCGATGAATGTGAGGCTGCGTTGTCTTCATTGATGACCAAGGCGATCAAGGCGTACGAAAGTCGCGGACCGAGTCTTCGACACGGAATTGCCCTGGACAAACAATGCACCATCATCCTGAGCCAGACGGATGAAGATAGTCCGCTGTGCGGAATTTATTTTAATCTTTTCTCTCCGTACAAGAAGAAACACGCGATCAAATTAGCGGAGCCGGAAGGCCGGCAGCCAGAAAGCAGATGACCCGTGGCGAAGCGGATGTTGTTACCCTTTGATCCAACGAGGAAGTGCTCCGGCTTTATTTGTCTCTTGCTTCGTCTCCCATCTGCGCTTCGCCCGCCACAATGTCGGCCACGGTATTATCGTCTCGTTGCGGGCCGGTGACCTTCACTTCGCCAACTTTCAGCCCCTGCCGGTAAACATTCAGCCGCTGATCCACACTGGGCAGATGCCCAATGGGAAAATTGAGCACTACGAAACGACCTTCCGAACTGAAGCGAACCACTTTGCCCACCAACATGATTTCGGGCGTAATGATTAGTTTCGGGGACGCGTTGGTGATTGCGGATGCAACAACTTGCTGGGGCACCGGACTCCCGTCCGATGGCCAAACGCTTGGTTTGTCTTTAGCGCAACCCGACAACATGATTCCGCCGAGCAGCAAACCCGATAAAAAGCGCATGGAAGCAGTTAAGTGGCCCGGCTTAAAAACGTCAACTCACAAACGGCGGGGCACAAACCGCGGGGCGCATCCTGACACTGCCCNNGGGCAGTGTCAGGATGCGCCCAACCGCGGCGCCGCCGCCGACGTTACGAGGCGGGTTCACTTGTAACTCGAAGTCTTTTGTCCGCCGCGTTATCCCGGCGGCTACTTCTTGAACGGGCTGTTAGCGCGAGTCCCAATTCCATGGAGCCTGTGTAACTAACAAACTTTTGGTCGGAGAAGGCTCGCTTTGAGAACCCGAGGTGGGTCAAGCTAGTTCCATGCTCACGCGAATTTCCATCGGTGCATTGCTGCTGTGGATTGGTTGTGTTGACCTCCGTGCAGTTGAAGCGTCCCCGCCAATCACCAATCAAACCGCCGGCCTGCGAGTGGCCACCTTCGATGTCGATGCCACGCCGCCAGTGGGCGGCATGATGGCTTACGATCCCGTGACCAACAAATGGGACCTTGGCCTGCGCGCGCGCGGCATCATCATCCTGGGTGCCGGTCAACCGATCGTGTTGTGCGCGGTGGATTGGATCGGCATAGGCAATGAAGGTCACGATGCGTTTCGTGACGCCCTGGCGCGAGCCGCCGCCACCCAACCAGCGCGAGTGACGGTCCATGTATTGCACCAGCACGATGCCCCGGACTGCGATTTTTCTGCGGAACGAATCCTCAAGGAAGCCGGCCTTGAGCCTCGGCAATACGAAGGCCGCTTTCAGCGCCAGGTGATCGCCGATCTGGAAGTCTCCATCCGCGAAGCCTTGCCGTGTGCGCAGCCGATAACCCACCTTGGGTTGGGTGAAGCGCGCGTTGAAAAAGTCGCCTCAAACCGGCGCATTCTCGGCCCGGATGGCAAAGTTCGCGCCGTGCGCTGGACGGCCACCACGGATCCCGCGGTGCGCGCTGAACCCGAAGGCACGATTGATCCTATTGTTTCGTTGGTCAGCTTTTGGAACGGGGAGCATCCCGTGGCGGTGCTGAGTTACTACGCCACGCATCCCCAGAGTTATTACCGGACGGGGATTCCGAACCCCGACTTTCCGGGAATCGCCCGCTTCCTGCGACAATTGGCCGTGCCGACGGCGCTGCATGTTCATTTTAACGGCGCCGGTGGCAATATTGGCGCGGGGAAATACAACGATGGCTCGCCGACCAATCGCCTCGTGCTGGCCGAACGTCTCGCCAACGGACTGCGGCGCGCGTGGGACAACACCCGGCGCGAACCGATCATCGCTGCGGATGTGGGTTGGACGGTGGAGCCGGTGGCGCTCCCGACCGCAAAGCATTTGTCGATTGAAAAACTCGAAGCTCAACTCAAGGGAAACGATCCCGCGTTTATTACCGGAGGCGGGGTTTCCAAGCTGGCGTGGCTGCGGCGCTGTCAGTCTGGTCATCGGATCGACGTTTCGTGCCTTCGACTGGGTCGCGCCCGCATCCTGCATCTGCCGGGCGAACTCTTTGTGGAATACCAACTCGCCGCCAAGGCGGAGCGCAAAGACTTGTTTGTGGCCATGGCCGCCTACGGTGATTATGCCCCGGGATACATCGGCACCGCGATCGCCTACGAGCAGGGCGGTTACGAAACCAGTCCCAGCTCTTCCAATGTCGCGCCGGAAGTTGAAGGCGTGTTGCTCGGCGCCATTCGGAAGCTGCTTCGCAATTAATCCTGCGGAGTATTCACTTTACGTGAAGCCAGGCCAGCCAGTTTTGGCAGCGCGGAAAAATCCGTGTGCATCCGTGTGCATCTGTGTTCAAGCTGTCAAAACCGTTGTAAATAAAGGGTTTCTTGAAGCAGTGGTGTCACCGGTCACTTCAAAACCAGCCACGAAAGGTCGAATTGAACCAGCCACCGACTTTGCATAGACGAAATGAGCTTTTTCATTCCAAAAAGCTCCTTAGCAGAGCGTTACGGGAGATTTTTGGAATGAAAAAGTGAACTTACGCGATTTGACTGGCTGGTTCAATTCGACC
>PLJQ01000178.1 GCA_003140275.1 Limisphaerales bacterium | reverse complement strand
CATCCAAAGCCATACTGACTAGAACACGCCGGGTATTTTCCGATTTGTCAGAATATCCGCAAGTAATGCCGACAAAGTTTGGAGCAGTGAGACTCCTCAAGAGTTGCAAAAACTCCTGACAATTCCTGACAAAAAAGTTTCGCTTTGGGTGCTATTGCGTTCGTGTTGTAAAAATGGGAGAAACGAACTTTCGTGAATATTTATGCGGGTGAAATGAACGTTCACGAAATCTGGCGAAAGCCCTCGCCTATGAGTTGGTCGAGATAGGCGTGCGTGAGCCGGTTAAGCTTCTCTTGAAGCGGTAGGAGTCGGCTGTCGAGATTCTTGGTTGCGATTTCAACAGACTGGCTGTCTTTTGAAGCTTCGTCGTCAATGATTGCATGGACAGCACGAGCTTGCTCCGGCGTAAGCGCAAGTGTATGCAATGCTGTGAGGCATTGTTGCGTTACCTGTGCTTCCTGAACGTAAGGCTCGGAACATGGGCCGTTATGACGTGTGCAACGAGAATAGCGATACAAACCCCCATGACCTTTTCCCCATTGGGCCGTCATCATCGAGCCGCACGAGCATCGAAACACGCCGCAAAAGGGGAAGTTATGACCCTGTCTCCGCTTGCGAGGTTTGCTTTTGGTTTTCAGCACTTGCTGCACTCGCTTGAAAAGGTCAGGCGTAATGAGCGGCTTGTATTTGCCTTCAAATAGCTCGTCGTTCCATTCGATGATCCCGATATAGACGCGGTTTGTAAGAAAACGCCACACAGACCATTTTGACCAAGGGCGGCCGGTGCGGCTTGTAATGCCGTGGGTAAACCACGTTGTTTTGCCGATCAAGTCCGTCGCCTCGAGATAAACGCGACGGTTTTTCCAACCTCAAGCAGTTTAAAACTGTTTTATTGCCGGTTGAAAACGAATACAACAAAACAGCATCATGAAATTCATCAGCACACTGCTCACCGCCCAGTTGCAGACGGTTTTCCTTATTGCTGGTTTCGCCCACGCCACCGAAGCCCCAGCTAAACCCAACATCCTGTTCGTCATCGCCGATCAGTGGCGCACGCAGGCGTTCGGTTTTGCCGGTGATCCGAATGTGCAGACACCGCACCTCGATGCGCTACAACGCGAGAGCATTGATTGCGTCAACACAGTTTCCGGCGTGCCAGTCTGCTGCCCGGCGCGTGCCTCGTTGCTGACCGGACAGCGCGCGTTGACTCACGGCGTATTTCTAAATGACGTGCCGCTGAATCCCGACGCGGTCTCTATCGCCAAGGTGTTGAAGCAGGCAGGCTACGACACGGGTTACATCGGCAAGTGGCATCTTAATGGCGATGGCCGTTCCGCTTTCATTCCGCACGAACGGCGGCAGGGCTTTGACTACTGGAAGGCGCTGGAATGCACGCACGACTACAACCACTCCTACTATTACGCCGACGGCCCCGAGAAGCTTGAGTGGAAAGGCTACGACGCCATCGCGCAGACTGCGGATGCTCAAGAATATTTGCGCGACCGCGCCAAGTCGGACAAGCCTTTCTTTCTTTTTCTTTCGTGGGGTCCGCCGCACGATCCCTACCAGTCCGCGCCGGAAAAATATCGGGCGAAATACAAGGCCGACCAAATCAAACTACGCCCCAACATCCCAGAGTCCACCAGTCAAAAGGCGCGGGTGGCTCAAGCGGGTTACTACGCCAACTGCGCCGCGTTGGATGATTGCATGGGCGATCTGATGCAGACCCTGCGGCA
The DNA here is from genome assembly GCA_003140275.1 of Limisphaerales bacterium. GTDB lineage: Bacteria > Verrucomicrobiota > Verrucomicrobiia > Limisphaerales > PALSA-1396 > PALSA-1396. The sequence continues at coordinate 7,066 of PLJQ01000178.1, read as the reverse complement.
GACGGGATTGTCCAGCAACACAATTACAGTATTCACCGCCGACCACGGGGACTTGCTTGGCTCGCATGGAGCCTTTAACAAGCAGCAGCCGTATGATGAATCCCTCCGCGTGCCATTGCTCCTGCACTGGCCGAAGGGATTTGGCGCGAGTGGCCGTTCGCTTGACGCCCTCATTAATTCCGAGGACTTCATGCCCACCTTGCTTGGGCTGTGCGATGTCCCAGCTCCGAAAACCGTGGAAGGACTCGATTACAGCGGTTACCTGCGCGGTGGAAAAAACCCTTCCGATGGCGCTACGTTGATTTCCTCTGTTGCGCCGTTTGGTCAATGGGAGCGCAGCCACGGTGGCCGGGAATTTCGCGGCGTGCGCACTCTGCGCTACACCTATGTCCGCGACTTGAACGGCCCGTGGTTGTTGTTTGACAATCAAATTGATCCGTATCAAACAAATAATCTGGTGAATAAATCTGAGCAAGCCAGGTTACAGGTGGAATTGGAAGTGACGCTGACGCGCAAACTCAAGGCGAGCGGCGATGAGTTTCTGCCCGCGAATGATTATATCAAAAAATGGGGCTACACTGTGGGTGCCAACGGCACTGTGCCTTACACCAATTGAGAAAGAATACGTTCTAAAAAATAAATCTGTCACCTGCTTAGATCCCAATAAGTGCGAGGTCTCCCGGTACCGAAAACTAGACGTGGCGGGTCAAGCGGATACTATTCAAGGGCAGGATCACGTGACGAAGCTGACAAGCTTCAACCGGAAAGAATCCGACTACGACTCGATCAGTACTTGATTTCCACGGTCACGTTATCCTTCTGGCCATGAAGTTTCACGACTTCCTTTGCCGGGTCGAAATCTTTCCAGTTCTTTCCGTTCACCGTGACACTTTTGATTGGCGCGGATTTGGGATGGCGCAGACGCAACCAGACTTCTTTCACCGAATGGCGCGCGGGCAGCTTCACGGTGGCGGTGATCTGGCCGTGATCCACGTCGGAGACGATCTCGTAGTCCACCGAACCAAAGTGCGTCGGCGCGTTCTTCACCGATATCTTCTTGCCCTGCTCCAGCCAAGCCCGGGGAGTGGCGCGGGCCAGCCACAAATTCTGGCCGTCTTCCATCACCAGCAGGTTGCGGCATCGCTCCAGGAACGCGGCTTCTTCGAAGATCTTGTCTGGCGGACCGTGGACGGCGTGTTCATTGAAGATGTACCCATCGTTCGGAAGGATATCTATGGCGTAGCAGTTCAAAAACGAGCGAAGGAAAACCGGGATGTCATCACCGGCCAGGTGCATGTTCGAGGTGCGCTCCAGTCCGCCCTGATATTGCCAGCCGGCCAGGAACCAATCCCGATCACCCACATTCTGATTCTCGAAAAGCAACCGGTCCTCCAACACATCGAGATACCCTTGGACACGCACATCGTTCGGGGACATCAAACCCGCCGGACTTACCAGTGCCGCAGCGGACTGAACCGTTTCCCAATAAAGGGGGCCAACATGCGTGCCGGAGCCATCGCGCTGCCATCCCCAGGCCCCCGTGCCCAATCCGCGCACGTAGCAGGCGAAAGGAATGACCGAATGGAAGGTGCCGTCGCGCACGGGTACCACCGGCGAAAGCGCGATGGACCGCTCCACCGCCGTCCGCAGGTCTTTACGATACGCCTCCGCCTCGGCTGCCAGTTGAGAGCCACTTTCAGGATCTATCACTGCCAGCGTGGCCGCGAGGCGCGCGACCGATGCCCAGTAATAGGCTTCGCACTCGTAGAATTGCATCCATAAGCCGCCGCTGTCCGGCGTCACCTGAAGCGCGGGCTGCAGCCCTTCGCACCAGAGCCGATCGCCACCCGGCACCACGCTCGCCATCACACGCCTTTGCCGCAGCATCCATTCAGCATTGGCTTTCATCCGGGGCGCGGCGGCGCGCAACCAATTGGTATCGCCGGTCATCCAAAAGTGTTCGGTCAGCGCCCAACCAATGGAACCCGGCCCGAACGCATGGATGCCATCCATGTGCCCGCCAACGCCCTTCGGCCCGACCGCGTGCGTCAGGCATCCGTGACCTTCCGAGAAGAGTCCGTTGGGACGGTCCGGCAGCGCCCAACTGTGATGACCGGCGGAGTTCGGGTCCATCGGCAGGGACAGCCACTGATCGAATCCGTCTTCGGTCGCCTTGTGCGCCCCCATCAGATCCAGCACAGTGAGGATCATGTAGGTCTCGGCACCCAAGATGCCATAGGGATAGTCGTTGAACCATAACCGACCATTCTTCGGGTTCTTCTCGCAGTGCCGCAAAAGATGCCACGCTCCCAGATTCCATTGGGCCGTCAATCGCTCCGACGGTACCTGCACCTGCATAGATGTTTCCGCTCCGGCTGGCGGTTTGGGATGGGGCGGCAGATTGCCGCTGTGCATGGCGGTGACAGCGCCCTCCCAAGTCTGCTCTTCGTGGACGCGCAACCGCTGGCGGATGGTGTCCAGTTTCCGGGATTGAAGTTCCTTGGCGAACTCTCTCGCGCTGGTGGCTGACGAGGCCGGCGCCAAAGGAGGCAGAGAGGGGATCACCGTGGTTTTCTGAGAATAGAAATGCCACACGTCGGCATTGCCTTGGTCATCGGCGTGAGGATTCCCGGCATGAAGCGTGTTCACCACGTCCTGGGTCAGATTCCAGGTCCGTCGGTGCCCACCCACCTCGGAGATGACCAGGTCGATGAGGGTCGTGTCGCACTGGTGAGCGCCTTTGGGGCCGACGACCAGCGAAATTATGTCGCCGGGTTCGACGGCGACTTCGGTCGATTTTGTCGCGTTAGCCTTGGCGGGAATCGTCTGACCGCCACTCCCGTCGGTCGTGCCATGAGCCAGGTTCTTCCGGCCGGTCCTGGCTTCATGTGCGATCCACCATTCAATCCCGTTGCCGCCGTTTTGACCGTGCGCCACCTCAGCCTTGATTTTCACCAAGGCTTTTATGGGACTGCGCCATCCGGCGGCCACGTCCTCAGCCGGCCCCGGATGCATGGCCAGACTCCGGAGCGGAAGCGTGATGCCTTGCACGGAAACTGGATGGTCGAGCGGGTTGCCGCCAAACCAGGGCGTACTATCGCTCCCCCAACCCAGCAGTTCCGCACTGCCAGCGATGGAATTCATTTTTGTCGCCAGTGGAATCCGCGGGTCCGTCGGCGACTTGGTTGACGATGGTGGCAACTCCGAAGTCCGCCGCACAAAGAATCCGTACTCCGGCGCGAAGATCGGACCGTTCTCCAGGTCCGCCGCCAAGAACGAGAAATTACCCACCTTGGTCCACAGGGTGACAATGGTTCGTGCCACGTCGTCCCGCTGGCTTGTGAACGGTTGCACCGGCCACCACCTCGACGTGCCCATGTAAAGCAGGCTGAACTTCAGGCCCCGACGGGCGGAACCTTTGCCGGGAGAACGCCACGAATTCACGTCAATCGTCTTGGTGCTGCCGTCACCGTCCAAGGGATGCAAACCGGCCACGCGCCCGTCATAGGTTTCCACCCGTCCGCTGTAATCCTTCCCGGCGGCGGTCTGGTCGAACCCCCATTCAATCTCCACGGCCATCTTCTTCCAGGTTTCCGCCACCAATACCCGCGCCGTGGGCACGGCATAATCCGAGGCACTATTGCCGGCGACGCTGACAACGATGCCGCAAGTGTCCGTTGCAAGGCTATAGGCATAGGTTTTGCCATCGCTGGAGACGGTTGGTTTGACAGACGTTTTCGTTGCGTTCAGGTTGTTCCACCACGAACTGGAAGCGCCTCGGTTGGTCAATATCGTGATTGCCAATTCCTCAGGCGCAGGCTGGCGCTTGGCACCGGTGGCCCAAGTCAGCTCCAATTGTTGCACCGGGCGGATCTCTTCCCAGAGCAATCCGCACAATACCTGCTTGAGCGACGGGGCATTTACATCCAGGGGTTTGTTAAGCGGCTGATTGGCGTACCGCATCAGGGCCAGCCAACTCTCCGGCGGGTTATCCCCGGCTTTGCGGTCGGCACGATATTGATAGGCGCTGGATGCGATATCCACCGGTTGACCGACCAATTTGTCCGGTTCGGTTTCCGCTCCCCATCCGAAATTAACCATCACACTCAGAATGATGTTCGCCGCCAATATCGGTGTCGTGCTGGCCAATAATTTCATAGGTTTGACTCTTACCCTGTATCCGTTCACGGGGAAAGCTGCGATAAAGGCGGAACTGAACCAAGCAAGCCCAGGTTCGCCAGCAATTGGACGAATACTGTCGCATGGACACGCTGTGCATGCACTTCATGTTGGAGTCTCTGAGAACGCTCGCTTTGCGGTGAAACAATAAATGATTTGAACCAACTCACCGGGGTTGAACCAAACTGTTCAAATCAACCGTGCTTATCCGGTTTNNCACGGCAAAGTTCGCCAGCCTCATGATCACTGCTACTCGGAGGCGGCCTGGCAGTCCTCAAAGCGTTCTTGTCAATGAACCGGATATGCACGAAATCAACTAACCCGGATGAAATGCTGGTATCAGTCATAGTCTTATTGTTTGAAGGAGTGAAACAGGTCGAGGCAAAGCTCGAATGCGCGGCTACCCGGGCTTTTGTCGAGACAATAGGTCACGACGGCATCGCATTTACCGTCGCGTTGCGCTTCGAGGCACATCCGCAGCCATTGGGAGATGTTTTCGGGCGTGCCCGGCAGACCATGACGCCCCTTAAACTCCACCGGCTGTGCGGCCGTCATCACGACGAATGGAATATGGAAACGCCGCCCCCCCCGTCGCGGCTGCGCTCCGAACTCAGTGGTGAACGCCCCTTGCCGGCTGACTTGCCATGCCCTTGGCTGGTCAAGACCGGCTGAAAACTCAAGGCCGTCGCACCGTAAGTCGGAAAGGCGCCAGTGGGCGCCGTAGTTGCCGACGCCTTTCTTCTCCAGCAGCCGGAAAGCCACCGTAACATTTGTCTCGCCGCGCACCTGGGACGTGACATCAGCCTCCGCCTCCTGCCAACCCGGCGTGGTATCTGCCACGTCTTCTTCCCAAACCACGACCCCATTCATAAGCAGTTGCTTGACGTGATACCCGTCCGGCGGAGGTTTGTTCCAGCCGGGGTTGGCGTTGTAACGAAACCGGATCAGATGGCGCGTCGCCGGTAGCACTCTTGCCATCTGCGCCGCCATTATAAAATCCCCGGGCCGCGACGACGTCCCGCCCGGGAAGTTCAGCTCGGGCTGCAGCACCTCATCCGCGTCGTTGAGCATCGCCCAGGCCTTTTCGATCTCCGTCCGGTCCTGCGGATAGGCCACCACCAGCCCGTCGATCACCTCGCGGTACTCATTCACGAACGGCTTGATTGTCCCGAAGTACGTCAGGGGCAGGAACGCGAGGCGCGGGTTGATGCCCTTGGCACGTGCCTGCATCTGCCGAACGTGATCCGGCGTGAAGAACTTGAGGTTGCCATCGAAATCATCAATCACCCAGCCGGTCAGGTTCGTGTGTTGGAGTGACAGCTTGGCGATTTCCTCGGCCCAGCGCACATAATCCAGCAGAAACGGCTCGGGGTATTTGGGACCTGCCCCGGGCTGCGCCCCGCTTTCTGAAGGTGGCACGAGGTAAACCCAGACCTGCAGGCCCGCTTGCGCAGCCTTCGGCAGGAACAGCTTCAGATCCTCCCAGTCTTTCGCCGGTTCCACCAGCCAGTAATACGTGCCGATATCCAGTTCCTTGAGGCGCGCCGCCATCGCTTCAACGTTCACCCGACCCTCCGGCCGCAGTAGTGCGCTGGCGTAATCCGCGGAAGTCGGGCGTAAGGTGACCGGGCGTGCTGCTTGCACCTGAGGCGACCCCGCGTCGGCGGCGAAAGCTGCCACGGTCAGACCAAGGACTCCAATCGCCAAACCCGGCCCGCAAATACTCCAATGAAAACCACGGGAACGTCGCATAACTATCAAAGCATAGAAGTCGTGCTGCGGTTGGCAAGGGCGAGTTCAAACCGCGATCAGTGGAAACCGGCGAGCGGAACTTAGCAACAGGAAGGAGCATCGAGGTGGCCTACACGGAGATGCGGGAGCAATCCAAAATCGGCGAGTTGATAAAACCAGGAATGGGCCACCCTTTCACGAATTGTCCGCAATTCTACCTTCATACGAACGTTCCGTCCCTCACCAACCATTTCTACCGGGCGGGCCCTCTGGAATTATATTTGGTAGGATGAGAGTTCAGAAAACTACAAAAAGCATCCCATACGCTAGCGATACAATTCCGGCCGCTGGCCGCGATACCACGGATTTTTCGCGCGCAAAGCGGACACCTTATCCGGAAGGACATTCGTCACAATGATCCCTTCATGATCCCAGATTTCCGACAACAGCTTACCCGTGACGTCGGTAATGTTACTGCCGCCGCGGCCCGCACGGCCTGCCTCATCCAATCCACAACAGCATGAAGTAGCCATGATCATCGAGTTGCGGTTGGCCAGGTCCTTCACTTCGGCGTGCCCACGACTGCCCCGATTATTCAGCCAGAACAGGACCGAACATCCGAGGTTCGCATAGGCCCGGGTCATTTCCGGGAAATCGCCATCATAGCAGATCATGAGACCGCACTTATGGCCCTTGACGTTGAAGGTCACCAGCCGGTCGCCGGGCTGATAAAATGTGGGTTCATGACGAAGGCCTTGATCTTTCCACCACAGATGCGTTTTGTGATAATTCGTGAGCACGCCATCCGCCGAGACTACCGTAGTTGAAATAAAATACTTGTCCCCATCGCGTTCGGTCAGACCGTAGATGATCAGGGCCTGGCTGCCGCGCAACAAACTTTGAAACGCCCGAGTCGTCGGCCCATCCACCGGCTCCGCCAATTCACGGAGATTCTTGACGTAGCCGACAAGGAGTTCCTCATGGAAAAGAATCACTTCCACCCCTTGCTCGATGGCTTGCCTGGCAAATCCCAATGCCTTCGTCCGGTTCTCCTCAGGTTTTCCAGGATTCACATTCTGCTGCACCACCGCGAGGCGAAGCGAATCGGTTGGGCCTTCATCCCGGTCTCCGGCTTTGCTAGCAGCCTGTCGGACTT
>PLJQ01000229.1 GCA_003140275.1 Limisphaerales bacterium | reverse complement strand
GTTGTAGGTCTCCGTCCACGAATCATGATTGGCTTCGGGGTAAACCGTAAGCTTCACGTCTTCGCAACCGGCCTTTTTCATGGCCCCGATCATGCGCTCGGATTCGGTGACCGGTACGACGGGGTCCTTGCCGCCGTGGAACGCCCAGACCCCCATCGAATTCAACGCCTGCTTTTTGTCGCGACTCGTCAAGAGGACGGTGATGGTTTCGCCGCCGCCGCAGATCGGCGCGATGGCCGCGAACTTTTCCGGGTAGGTCGTGCCCAAAGTCCACGTGCCGTAACCGCCCATGCTCAACCCGGTAAGATAAATCCGGGCTTTATCCACGGCATACTTCGACGTCGCCTCGTCCAACAGCGCGAGCAACACTTCGCTGGACCAATGTTCGCCTTCGGGGCATTGCGGCGACACAACGATGAACGGAAAATCCGGTTTGTCCTTCACGATTTTGGGCGGGCCGTGAACGGCCACTTTCCAGATATTCGTGCCGCGCTCGCCGGCGCCGTGCAGAAACAAGATCAGCGGCCACCGCCTGGCCGCCCCGGCGTCATAACCTTGGGGTAGAAAAAGAAGATAATCCGCGCGGACGGCTTTGATGGTTCTCCGTCCAAACGTTTTGGCCGTCTGGTGGGTGGCCGGATTGGTTTCCTGACCCACGGCCGCACAAGCCGCCAGCGTCAGCAGGGCGGCGGTTAATAGGAGTCGAATTGGTTTTTGCATAAAGTTTTTAGGCCCGCAGGTTGACACCAGGTTAAACAGCAACGTCCCGGCGCCTCGCGTGCGCCTTTTGCGGCGCACCTGTTCACTTCTTTGGCGGCAGTTCGCGGATGAACGACCACGAGACTTCGGCGGTCTGGCCGTTGTCGTAATGAATGAAGAAACCGGACTGACACCAGTCCTCGATCTCCAAATGATCGAACCGGGCGCCGGGCGAAATCTTGTTGGCTTTGCGAAGGGTGGCGTGCGGTTCGAGAATGCAAAGGCCATCCTCGAATTCCACGTCAAAGGCATCCTCCCAACTGAGGTAGCGGACGTTTTTGACCTTCGAGAATCGGGCCTTGCCAAACGGAGTTTTGACGTTCTTGGCGGCGGTTTTCATAGTCGGCCTTCGTTCTGCAATTCGCGTATCACCACGAGCATCTTACGCCCAATTTTGGAAATGTCCATCGGTCGCATAGTTTCCAAATTCACGCGGGTGATCAGACTGCCGTGCTTGTCGAAAACACGCACATGCGCGGCGAATGGTCCCCAATCCACCAGATGAACATGTAACCGCCACGACGGATTTTGCCCATGATTCGTGGCCAGCTTGCCTGTCAATGACAGGCAAGTCAAAGGGGAACACCGATGCGCCTCGCGATCGGGCGCATCTCGACGCTGCCCCGGAGGTTTTCTCCCGCTCCCACGACGCGGGAGTGGGAGCGGGTAATCCTTGGAGGCCGGGCGGCGCGACCAGTTTGGTCGAAACGCTCCTCCTCTCCCCGGCCCCACAACCCTTTGGTAAATAACGAACGAACGACCTCACCCCGGCCCTCTCCCCCTCCGTAACGATTCAGTTAAACAGAACGCTCGCCCTCACCCCGCCCTCTCCCCCTGGGAGAGGGAGAACCTTGCGGTCGCCTTGGAACGCTCACCGTTTAGTGACATTTTCCAGCGCGGGAAATGTGAGTTCCCTCTCCTGGGGGAGAGGGTTAGGGTGAGGGCGAACCCATTTTCTGCTGCATCGTTACGGCCCTGGAGTTGGGGAAGCTTCGTCGGTTCTCAACAAATCTTGGTGGTCATTTGGCTTTGCCGCTCCGCACCGTCCAAGCGCGGCCAAACAGGAACTCCCTCTCCAAGGGGAGAGGGCCGGGGTGAGGGCGAACGTACCCTCTGACTTTATACGCTTAACCAAATGGCCGTGCTCCCCGACCCTGCTCCATTCCATGGAGGTGCGGGAGTTCCAGCGCGGACAGTTCGGGGGCCGGGGTCCGGATGCGCCTCTTGCGATCCGGCTTCATACAACCTTGCTGCTACTCCGTGGCCGGATACGAGCCGAGGACTTTGACGAAGTTGCATTGCTGTTCGAGATGCACGATGGCATTCGCCACTTTGCGGTCGTTGAAATGGCCGTCACAATCGACAAAGAAGAAATACTCCCACGCCTTGCGTTTGCTGGGGCGCGACTCGATCCTTGTCATGTTGAGCTTGTAGCGACGGAACGGCGCCAAGGCCCGGTGCAACGCGCCGACTTCGTGCGCGATGCTCAGCATAAGGCTGGTGCGATCGTGGCCGGTGGTTGGACTGCATTGCCGGCCCAACACCAGAAAGCGGGTGGCATTGGCGGCATTGTCCTGGATGTTATGTTCAAGCACGCGCAGTCCGTATTTCTCGGCGGCCAACAGGCCGGTGATGGCAGCGACTTTGCCAGGCAGCCTCGAGGTCTTCGAGGGGGTCACCAACGGATGGGCCGCCAGTTCGGCCGAGCGGGCGTTGGAGGAAGTTTCAAAGATTTCGGCGCGGGGCAGGTTCTTTTGCACCCAGTAGCGGCATTGCGCCAACGCCTGCGGATGCGCATGCAACCGTTGGATGTTCTTCGCCTGGCCATTGCCCGCCAGGCAGTACTGGATTGGCAGGATGATCTGCGCGACGATCTTCAAATCGCTGTCCACGAACATGTCCAGCGTGTGCGTCACCACGCCTTCGGTGGAGTTCTCCACCGGCACAACGCCGTAATCCGCGCGGTTCTTGCCGACCTCCGTGAAGACATCCGCAATGGTCTTCTGCGCCGAGTAACGCAGGCTGGCGCCAAACTTTTGCAGGGCGGCCTGATGCGTGAACGTGGCTTCCGGGCCGAGGTAGGCGATGGTCATGGACTTTTCCAAAGCCAGCGCGCTGGACATGATCTCGCGGTAAATCGCCCGGAGGGATTCATTGGTGATCGGTCCGTGGTTTGACTTGAAAATGCGCTGGAGCACGGCGCGCTCACGGTGCGGTGCGTAAATTTCCTCGCCCGCCTTGAGCTTGATGCCGCCGATCTCCAAGACGTGGCGCGTGCGCTCGTTGAGCAGCCTGACGATCTGCGCGTCGAGCTTGTCAATGGCCTTGCGATGTTCAGGAATGTTCATTGCCCGGCAAAGATTATAAACTTTGCCCGCGAAAAGCATGAAAAAAATGCACTGGCGTCTCATAGGTTTGAC
>PLJQ01000263.1 GCA_003140275.1 Limisphaerales bacterium | reverse complement strand
TCTTTCTCTATTACGATGTGTAAAACTAATTAGGATGCGCGAGGTCACCTCGTTTTTAGGGTGACTTTTTTTGTCCAAAAAAACCGGAGAGCGCTTGATTTTATTGGACAAAGTCGGACTGTGAATAAGTCGTTAATAAAAGTTAATATGTTGTCCTAGTCAGTGGGTCCGGGTTTGACTAGAAACAGACAGCGATACCCGGCTGAAGGAAACACGGGTTTAGTGTCCAGAAAGTCAGGTCGCTAAAGAAGTACAAGAGAATTTCGTAACACCCTTAAAATAAACAGGTAATGCATTTAATTGAGTCAAGTTTTAGTGGCGGTTTGTCCGGGTCCTTGGTCTCATTCTTAAATGCCTGTTGGGTCTAGTTGTCTAAGCGGCTGTAAAGTGTCATGTTACAGACACATGACACGGTCAGGTGAATAAAGTGCAATAAAGTCAGGGTGTTGGCAAAAAAAAGATCATGCAAACGTCCGCCGAAAAAATTTGGATTTCCGCACAACAAATGTTGCGTTCGCTATTGAACGCGGACATTTACAATCTCTGGTTCGCTCCGCTCCAGGCCAGCGCGCTCGAAGGTGACTGTCTTACGCTCGATGTGGCCAACGATTTTTGCGAGGTGTGGCTTAAGGATAACTATCTTGGTTTGATGCGGGACGTGCTCACCCATGCAGCGGGCCAACCGATGAAAGTCAAATTCCATGTCAATAATGCCCCTGGAAGTGCAAGCAGCGCCAAAAATAGTATTGCAAACAAAACCAAGGCCGCCGACGGATCTCCCGATCGAAACACGGTCAATCGCGAACTGGCTTTCAATCCGAAGAATACGTTTGACACATTCGTTGCAGGCAACAACACCTTTGCACATGCTGCCGCGCTGGCCGTAGCTCAGTCGCCCGGCAAATCCTACAATCCGCTCTTCCTTTACGGCGGCGTTGGACTGGGAAAAACTCATTTGCTTCATGCCGTTGGGCAATACGTAGGAGGCCACCAGAAAGGGGCGCGCGTGTCGTATGTTTCATCGGAAAAGTTCACCAACGAATACATCGATGCCATTCAAAACAATCAACTCGTTCGCTTCCGTAAAAAATATCGGCAAACCGAAGTTCTTTTAATCGATGACATACAGTTCCTCGCCGGCAAGGAACGCATTCAAGAGGAGTTTTTCCACACCTTCAATGCTCTGCACGAGTCGATGAAGCAGATCGTGCTCACCTGCGATCGGCCCGCCAGTGAAATTCAAAATCTAGAACAACGGCTGGTTTCTCGATTTGAGTGGGGGTTGGTGACGGACATGCAACCGCCCGATATCGAAACCCGACTCGCGATTCTGCGCAAAAAGGCCGAGATGATGGCCGTGACGCTGCCGGAGGACATTTTCAATTTTCTCGCCAACCGCATCCGCACAAATATCCGCCGTCTTGAAGGCGCGCTCATTCGCGTTGCTTCGTATGCCTCGCTCACCGGCAAAAAGTTGACCCTTGAAGTTGTTGAAGGTTTGCTCCGGGAAGTACTCCACGAAGAGGGGCGCTTTTCCGTAAACATCGAAACCATTCAGAAAAAGGTTGCCGATCATTACGACATCCGGCTGGCGGACATGACCAGCAAGCGCCGCCCGGAAAACATTGCCTTCCCGCGCCAGATCGCCATGTTTCTGGCACGACAGATGACCGAAAGTTCACTCAATACCATCGGCGAATCCTTTGGCGGTCGCGACCACGGTACCGTCCTGCACGCTTGTCGGCTTGTGAAAGACCGCATGGAAGTGGACGCCAACGTACGCCAGGTCGTCAGCTACCTGGAAAAGCAACTGCTCCGGTAACACGCGGACAATCTGGCTGCGTCTGTTGGAGAAAGATCTTCACCAGCCACGCATTTTTCGACGGATTGCGCTCCTTAATCTCCTCAGTTAGTCTTTCGGCGCATGTCATTGATTGAAGTCCGCGGCTTGACCAAAACTTTCCGTACCTACAAGAAGCAACCTGGATTGGCTGGCGCGGTCAAAGGATTGTTCCATCGCAAATACGAACAGACCGTCGCCGTCAAGGACGTGAACTTCACCGTCGAACCGGGCGAGTTCGTCGGCTTTCTAGGTCCCAACGGTGCGGGCAAGACCACCACGCTGAAAATGTTGTCGGGACTGCTCTATCCGACGAATGGTTCGGCGCGAGTGCTCGGTTACGTGCCGTGGGAACGGGACGATGGGTATCGCCGGCAGTTCGCGCTGCTGCTCGGCCAGAAAAATCAACTCTGGTGGGATCTGCCGGCGCGCGAGTCATTGGAGTTGAACGCCAAAATTTACGGAATCCCCACCCCCTCCTTTGAACGCACCGTCGCCGAGATGAGCGAACTGCTTGCCGTCAAAGATAAACTTAACGTCATGGTGCGTGAATTGTCGCTGGGCGAACGAATGAAGATGGAACTGATCGCGTCGCTGCTGCACCAACCCAAAGTGCTGTTTCTCGATGAACCAACCATCGGCCTTGATGTCGTCTCGCAAAAAACCGTCCGCGAATTCTTGCGTGAATACAATGCCCGGCAAAAAACCACCATCTTGCTCACCAGCCATTACATGGCCGACATTCAGGAGCTTTGTCGGCGCGTAATCATCATCGACCGCGGCACGATTTTCTTCGATGGTCGCCTCAGCGAAGTGCTTGACCGCTTTGCCGATTTCAAACTGGTGACTATCCAGTGCGATGGTGCCGACAGTTGTCCGGCTGACGGATTGTCGAAATATGGTGAAGTGGTTGAGAAAACTGCGGCCAGCATCAAACTCAAAGTCAAACGTGACCGTGTAATCCCCGTCTGCAAAGCGCTGCTTGATGAATTACCTGTGAGCGACATCGATATTCAGGAAGTTCCCATCGAGGACGTCATCCGCCAGATTTTCGCGCGGTGAAAGCACCATCCAGTTCAACGATTAATTGATTCAACGAATTCAACCACTACGCGTATGAAATCCCTTACTGATCATGGGGGCAACGCAAGACTTTGATGTGCAGATGACAAAATGGCAATGCACGCAACCGCCGGCGTTTTTATCAATGACTCCGAGGACGGTCTGTTGCATGACTACGATGTCTGGCTGGAAAAATATACGCCGCACGTTCGCGGGAGGAAGTTACTTAGGGCGTAGCGTTCGTCAACGAGCTGCCGACTGTTTTGGAAACGGATGCCTGCGAGCGACAGGGGAGTTTCATGGAATGGAGGTGAAATAGAATGACGGCTGAGAGAATGAAGAGGAGCACATAGTAGATACTGAACACCATTTCATTCCACGCCGTGGGCGGCCCGGTTACCAGTTGAGCGATTACGTTCTGTGTTATCAGCACGAGCCAGATGAGCCGATTGGCATGTGGGAACACATCGCCTTGGAATCCTTTTGGAATTGGCCGAAGCCGGATCCAAGCCGCCAGCGCCACCAAACACACAAGCATCAAGGGACCGATGATGTTCCAAAGGACGCCCTCCCAATACTGCTCGTTTCCCACGTAGATGTTGGCCCAACCTTTCAAACCGTTCTTGATGGAGAGACCCAGACCTATTACCAGTCCGGCATAGGCGCCCAACCGTTCGAGATTCGGATGCTTATTAGTCCATCGTGTCCCTTGGAGCACGCGTTCCTCTTCAGACATCCTACGGTTCACGAGGTAGTAGGCGACGCCATAGGCGACGCCGATGCTGATTCCGCCGGAGGATTCCCAGCATCGCCAGAAGTTGAAACTCGCGTCCGGCCAGATTTCGTGGGCCCATTTCCAGTTCTGAAACAACGACCAACCCAAGCCGTTCACCAGGCCAACAGTTGAAATGAGAGTCACGTTTTTCCAGTCCCGGCGCCCCGTTTCATACACCAGGAAACCGAGGTAAAGGCCGAGATGTGTGATGGCGGCGCGGTTGTCGTTGATGAGCCGTCGAAGATTGGGGTTGGTATGAAAATCCGCGTATTGCGCCGTCATGGTTTTGTAGAGCGGCAAGAACACTTCCGGAAAGCTGTCGTACAGCTTCCGCACCAGAAAGGCCATGCCGATGCCACAGGCGATGCGAAGTCCCCAGTGCCAGATGCGGGTGGGACGTTGAGAGCCGCACCAGGCCAGCATACAGGCGCCGAGGCCGGCCCACGGCACGCCCGCGATGAACAGCCAGAGAAATCCATAGGCCCGGGAGATCGGGACGAATTCCCCCTTCGCAGTATTGGTTTGGAGATGGCCCTCAAAGAAACTCGGCCATTGCATCCATCCTCTCGCCCCGGAGATCCCAATCCCGATGGTAAGCGCCAGAATGATCCACCCCGAAGTGTATCGGCGTGATTGTTGGCCGCTGGGATCGCGCGCGATGAACCACCAGGCCGCGCCCCACATGACCCCGGCAAAGATGCACCCCTTCATCGCGCCGAAACCGGAGCATCCGCGCACCGCCCACGTCATCGCGCCCAAGGCCGCAAAGAGAATTGTGGGAAGGAGGAGGTCATGTGCGAGGTCACGTCGGCTTTCGTTGCTCATTACGTGAGCTTAACTTTAGGAATGAAACGTAATCAAACATCTTCGCATCGTTGGTAGGAGGGGTGCGGTCGTTCACAAGACACCGCACCCAAACTGATCGGGCGGTTTTGTTGCCGTCAAGGGAATCAGTAAAATTACTTCCCATCACAACCCACACTCTCGGCNNGCTCTCGGCCAGCCAATCGAGATAGCGTTGGTTTCCTCCGCTCAAGGTCAGCACAATAAACTCCGGCGTGTCATACGGATGGTTGGGCAGAATCAAACTCTCCAAAGCCGCCAGCCGGGCGCGTGTCGTTTTCAAAAGCAGCAACACTTCCGCGCTTGCTTCCAATTTATTTCGCCACCAAAAGTGCGATTCGATTTTAGGAATCAAATTGGCGCACGCAACCAGCCGCGCTTTCAACGCGGCTTTGGCCAGCTTGCGCGCCGTCTTCAAGTCCGGCGCGGTGACCAGCACCAGGACATAATTGGCGACTGATTTCATGCGGACATAACGAGTTTTCCCAGGTCTGGTTGGCACTCCGACATCAAAAATTTATTCCGCCGATTTGGTTTGTTCCACCTGCTGCCGAACCTGAAGCGCGTGCCAGAAGGATGGGACATTCGCACGCAATTGTCGTAAAACCACGGTGATTGCAATCTCTTCCAGTTCAGCGGCGATGAGGATCATGATGGCCGCTTTAAGAGGCCATGCAGGCCCACCTGCGAATAACAGCAAGGGTGTGCTTCCCATCAGAACCACTGAAAGCTTGCCAACCAAAGTGTGGTAGCTCGTGAGCCTTTTAAACTTCCAAAGACCGGCGACAATAGGCAGTATGTAACTCGCTAAAGCGGCAAGCACGAATGGAGCTTCCCGGCGAACCACATCCGGCCATAACCACCAGGCGCACACTGCCAAAGTGCTAAACATGCCAAAATCGGCCCAAGTATCAAGTTTGGCTCCGAACTCTGATGCGAGGTTCAACCGCCGCGCAAAAAATCCATCGGCAAAATCCAACACGAGACACAAAACGAAGCAGAGGAGAACCAGGCGGGGATAACCAAGGCAGGCCAGGGCCAGAATTGCAGGGATCAGGCAGATACGGGAAAGGCTCAACAGATTCGGCAGCGTTAAGATTTGGAACAAATCCATGACCGGGGTGGAATGATGATTGAACTTGGCGAGGCTATCGCTTCTTCGTTCGGACGCTGAGCTTCACCGTCGGCCGCCTCGATTTGCTGATAAGTCGGGAGTTATTTCGGCGCCGCCGCCGTTCGAGCTTCGCCTCGGAAGACAAGAAATGCGCAATCAAACCAACCATGGCGACCAAAACAATCATGCCGACGACCGCCAGCAAAACCAGTTTGCCGAAATTCATGCCACAATTTTAGGGCAGTCATCTCAACTTGTAAAGTATTCGCGCACCCACCAGCGGCGATTCGGTGTCAGAATTGCCAGTGACGGCGCTCCTCCGCAACGCCCACGGCGTCGCGGAATGGAAACTGTTCCTGAACGAAAAGGCATTCCTTGACCCATTGGAAAAAACGAAGCTTAACTGAAAGTGCTGAGAGCCCGAAAGAAAATAGCCCAAGGCAAGCGATGCGAAAGCAAGCCGCTCTGGGTTAACGAAATTATCAAGCCCAGTAAGGGCGATAGAATTAAACGGCTCGAATTCCAAAAACAATTCAATCAAACTTGATGTGTGCATGAAATCCAGTTCATCGGAAACAAATGAACTTCTGAAAAAACTCGCGAAGTCGGCGAGTTGGCGGCGGCGCTTTTTTGAGAGCACGGACGCCGAGGAAATTCACAAGATTATTTCAGATTTGCCGCCGCTTGATTTGGCCGCGCTCGACCAACGAGTGCGAGGATACAGTCAATATCACTACTGTCCCGTTAAGGTTTTTATGACAACGATTTCAGCCTTATAAAGGCTGCGTTTTCTCGTTGTCCGGTCATTTTTCGATTTCAATTCTGCGACGGCTTCCCGAGGGTGTTCCACCGCCAACCGGCGGTTTTCACTTTATGAACGAAGGTCGCACCGTCTTCGCCCAACTCCTCGACTTCCTCCCGAAATACGAATTCGACAAGTGTGTCGCCCGTTACCGCGGCAACTTCCGCGTCCGCAAACTGCCCACCTATGAACAGTTCCTCGTGCTGGCGTTCGCCCAACTGACGTGGCGCGAAAGTTTGCGCGACATCGAAACCTGTCTGGCGTCCTTCGGCCCCAAACTTTATCACGCCGGCATTCGCGCAGTGATGACTGATCCTGACGCTGTCGCTCGTTCTTGGGCTGTTCGTCACTTTCTCCCAGACGTGACGCCGGACGAATTGCCAAGCGTTATCGAGTCGATGCTAAAAGATTGTTTCTTGTCCGTGCGACGAGATGCACTCTGGGCTATCGCGACAAAGCGTCCCGACTTGGCAGAGCAACCGCTCCGCACCGCTTTGCTTGATAATCATATTTCGATGCGTGAAACGGCACGGCAGTTTTTGGCCGTTGCTCACGTAAAAGATGCGCGAGTTTTTTACGCCAACGCAATTGAATGCGGCCAGGAGAAGCAACATTTTGCCGCTATCTGTGGTCTTGGCGAAACCGGCTCGGTGTCAGACATGAAATCTCTGACACTATTTCTGAATTCGACCTCAACAAAACTTTGCCGAGCGGCGGTGTATGCTGTTGGCAAGCTTGATGTCGAGGGCTAATTCGAAAGATTGGTTGGCTTTTTGTCAGACGAGAAGCCGAGTATTTCGAGAGAGGCAATGAAAGCATTGCTTTCAAAGGCGCGCCACATTCCGTTGACTGATTTGGAACATTTGGTCGCAAGTGGCGCGAACTATCATGTTCGTCGCAATGCTCTCACATTGGTTTTGCACGCCGACAAGTGGAAGAAAATTCCAGCCCTCTTGGAAGTTTGCGCAGATAACGAGGTGCGGCTTGCTGAACAAGCAGCCAGAACTTTGCGTGATTGGTCGATCAACTACAACAGCAGCTTCGCCGAGCCAACTCGAGACGACTATGAGAGGATTCAATCTGCTTTGGTCAAATTTGAAACGAAGCTGCCTCACGGTATTGCCGCTACGTTGCGAGCGTGTTTGAAAATCTATTTCAAATGAATACCAAAGACTTTCTTCGTCTCGGCGTCCCGCTCGGTGAAGCCACCCGGCGGGCGACGAATTTTATTTCCAATTTCATCCTCGGCGGCGGCGACAAATCGCGGTTGCACGAGGAGGTTGCGGCCATCGTGGCGAACGCGGAGTCGCTGAACTCGGCATCGCACGGTGCGGGCCGCGTGATGAGCCGCAAGGCGGCGAACGAGAAGTTCAACTGGAAAGATGTGAACCGTTTTCTCCGCGAGTGCGGCGTGACGCTGATTTCCGCCGGACTCGATGAAGTTCCGATGGCCTACAAAAACATTCGCGAAGTCATGGCGGCGCAAAGCGATCTGGTATCAGTGCTGGGCCAGTTCGACCCGAAACTGGTAAAGATGGCTCCGAGCGGCGAGCGTCCGGAAGATTAAACAAGCTCACGGGGGATCAGTTGGTGAAATAAAACCGAACCGGCGGTTGACTAAGTTCGCGAGGTTTATTATTAGAAGTTGACCGTTTTCGAACCAAGTTTTTCAAACCAAACAAACTCATACCTTATGCCTCCTAAATCGCCTGAAAAAACCGCGCCCGTCGAAACCTCCAAAGCCACCGCCAACCGCCAACGCGACCTGGATGCGGCCATCTCCTCCATCACCAAAGCCTACGGCGACGGCAGCATCATGCGCCTGGGCGACGCCCGCGCGCAGACAAAGATCGACGTGATTCCCACCGGCGCACTCGGCGTCGATCTCGCCCTGGGCGTTGGCGGCGTACCGCGCGGACGCGTGGTTGAGATTTTCGGCCCGGAATCCTCGGGCAAAACCACATTGATGCTGCACGTCATTGCCAACGCGCAAAAGGCCGGCGGGCTGGCGGCCTTCATTGACGCTGAGCACGCGCTCGATCCCGGTTACGCGAAAAAGCTCGGCGTGAATCTCGATGACCTGCTCGTCTCGCAACCCGACAGCGGCGAGGAAGCGTTGACCATCTGCGAAACCCTTGCGCGCTCGAACGCGCTTGATGTGATCGTCATCGACTCCGTCGCCGCGCTGGTGCCGAAAGCGGAGTTGGAAGGCGAGATGGGCATGGCCACGATGGGCTTGCAGGCGCGACTCATGAGCCAGGCGCTGCGCAAGCTGACCGCCATTTTGGGCAAGTCCAAAACCACCTGCATTTTTACGAACCAGTTGCGCGAAAAAATCGGCGTGATGTTCGGNNAGGCTTTGAAATTTTACGCGAGCGTCCGCATGGACATCCGCCGCAAAGACACGCTCAAAGACGCCGCCGGCAACGCTATCGGCAATCACGTCAAAGTGAAGATTGTGAAGAACAAAGTCGCGCCGCCGTTTGCCGAGGCCGAGTTCGACATCATCTACAACCACGGCATCAACAAGGAGGGCAGCATCCTGGACGTGGGCATCGAGTGCGGAGCGGTGGACAAGAAAGGCGCGTGGCTGCAATTCAACGGCGAATTGATCGGCCAAGGCAAGGACGCCGCGCAAAAAACGCTGGCGGAAAAGCCGGAGTTGGCAAAAAAGATTGTTGAGGCGATCATGGTCAAGCGGAATGCGCCGCTGGCGGCTTAAGATGTTTTTGGGCTTCGTTACTGCGCAGCGGCGCTTCGGTTTTCTGGAGCGGCTTGATAGTCTTCGATGAGTTGCTGGATGCGGCGCGCGTCCGCTTTAGTGTGTCCGTGACTGGCCAACGGATCGCTGCCGCCGGAAGATTCGATCAAGATATCCGACCACAGGATGCCGGTCTTGATGTGGACGGAGGCAACTTTGTGGATGCTGATGCTGATTTCATCGACGCTGAACCAGGAGCGCTTGCGCCGAATCACCGCTTTCTCGGTAACTTCGATGCGCGTCGCGAAAAGTAAATTGCCCTTCGTCCATCGACTGGCCTGGAATATCTCAGATGACATAATTAGTCGCTTTTTCTTGGTTGATTCCGACGGAACAAGCAACCCAATTTGCTAGATTATTTATGGCGATTATTTGCTTGCAGCCGGTGCAGCGAAGGGTTTATATCCCGTTTAATGATTTGGACTGGCAAAACGCCAAAGTTAGTTTGCGTAAAGACTGCATGAACAAGTTTCAACCGACGAGGGTGTCTTGAGTCGCCCTTTCCTGCCTCGTAATTCCTCCACAGGCGCGTTCGTAAGGATCAACGGGAAAATCCGTGCCCGCGAGGTGCGGGTCATCGGAGTTGACGGTAATCAACTCGGCGTCCTGACCCTCGGAGATGCGCTCACCCAGGCGCGCGCCAACGGTGTGGACCTGGTGGAGATCGCCCCGAACGCCACGCCGCCAGTTTGTCGCCTTGTTGATTTCGGCAAGTTTCGCTACGAGCAGGCCAAGAAGGACCGCGAATCCAAGAAACATCAACACGCCAACAAGGTTAAGGAAATTCAGTTAAGCCCAAAAATTGATCCGCACGATCTCGGCGTTAAAATCAGTCACGCCGTCGGTTTTCTTTGCGACGACATGAAGGTGAAGATCGCGTTGAAGTTTCGCGGTCGGGAAATGGCGCACACCGAAGTCGGTTTTGAAGTGATTGGAAGGGCGATCAAGGAGATCGCCGCTTACGGTCACCCTGATTTTACTCCCAAACTGGTCGGCCGGGCGATCAACGTCATGATCAGTCCTCTGCCGCGCAACAAGCGGGCGAAGAATCCGCACCAGGACGATGACCGACCGGCTGCGCCATCGCCTCGAAAGGCCGCCGCTCAACGAGAGATTCAGCCGCCGCCACCCGCTTCCGCACAATCGGACGGTTTTGCGAACAATGCGTTCTCAAAAATCGAAGCGCGTTAAAGCGGCTCTCAGCGACTTCTGAAGATCGACAGTCATTCCGCAGCATTCCATTCGCGCACCAGTTCAGGGAACCGGCAGTTCTCGCAAACGGCGTTGGAGTGATCGCAAAAGTCCCGTACGATTTGCAACAGCCCTTGCTGTGCCGCGGCGCCGCGCACCCGACGTTTTGGCGCGCCGCCGAGCAAACGTTGCCGCGCCAGGCGCAACACGGCGTTGTCCTCCGCAGACGGCCAGGCCAGATAACGATGCTCGGCCACTCGTTGCAATTTTTCATTCCTGCCTTCCACCGCGCGCGCCCAGAACCAGGGCAGAATCACATTCACCGCCAGATCCGTCATCCGCGCTGCGCCGAGCAACGGCTGTGATTTCCTGAGCCGAGCAGAACGAAACGTCCAATGCCACGACCAGAAATCATCCCGCTCCACTTGCAGGATTTCGAGCAACGAGTCCGGCAACCCCGCGGGAGTGGAAGTTAAGTCCGCTGTGAACCAGTTCTCCAACTTCGCCAAAATATTTGCCGTCGCGAGCCAGTGCGCTGCAAGTGCAAGGCGGCGCTGGGGATGGTTGGCGGGGCGCAGCCCGTGGAAACGCCACAATTCGCGCGGCAAAATGCAACCGTTGAATTCATCGCGCTCCCGCCACCACAGGTCCCAGATGCGCCGGAGGTAACTGTCGCTGGCCGCTTGCGCACGCGTTAATTCGACGGGTAACAAGCCGCTGATGCCGAAAAGTCGCGCTTGCAACGCGAGCGGTGTGAGTTTGGGCTGGAGCCAGCGCGGACGCAATTCTGTCAGCCGTTGCATCGGCCAGACATTGTGTTTGTAGCCGAGCGCGCGAAAAAGCCCTTCCCAAAATGACTGTTCCCAGCCGACGTGCCGGGCACGGGCCTGAAATTGGGCGGCCTTGCTCTGATATCGGACTTGCGCGGATTGATGCAGCAACTCCATCAATCGTGACTCGGTCAAACCGCGCAGTGGAGCGGAACATTGGCCGAGCAGATTCTCTGGAAACGATACCGCACCTTCGCGGCCCAACCATGAACTGAGTTCGGCGAGTGGCGCATCGAGCAATCGACAAAGCGGCAACGTGGGAATTTTTACGGCAGCCGGGCGCGCACTGTCCCAGATGACATGGAGAATAACGTTTTGGAAAGTGGGGTTGCCTTCGTGATGATGCGCGCGCCAGCCGCTGGCATGGAGATCGACTTCAACATCGCCGGTCCGTGGAGGCTCGTCGTCGATTTGCACGAGCGCGCCTCGAAAGTCCGGCCCCGCCTCGTGGTTCGCAAAACCCGGATGAAGCACGCGCACGATTCTTCCGTCCAATGTCTTGAGTTGATCATGCAAGAGGCGCTGGTGTTGCCAGATGGCTTGCAGCAAATATTCCGGCGGCAGGGATTCGGAGTCTTCATGGAGAACCGACACCACGCCGCAGCGGGCGCGCCACCGGGCATAAAAATTGGCCGGCATTGAGGACACCTTGCCATTGCTTTTGCGCGGTTGGTCGTGCAAAGTCAAGTCGCGTGCGCGTAAAAAGTCTGAGCGGCGCAGCGTACAATTTGGATGAACCCAAGAGCTGTTTCTCGTGTTGAATATGAGTATGGTTTTGAATTGTGAACGTTCCCGGCAGATTCAACCGCGGCGGCGACGGCTGACGACGTGGGTAGTCCTAAGCCTGTCTACGGTCTGCGCTCACACAGCTGAAGTGGATGTCCGCCGCGATGCCGCCGTCGAGGCCACCGAACGGGTCATGCCGAGCGTGGTGAACATCCAGACGGAAACGATCGTGGAATACAGCGATCCGTTTGATGACGTGCTTCGTGAATTCTGGGGACCCTACTATCGGCAGCGTCCGCCCAACACCGCATACAGTCTCGGTTCGGGAGTGATCATTCATGAAGATGGCTATTTGCTTACCAATCTGCATGTGGTGCGCCGGGCCAATCGAATCATGGTTAAAGTGTTCGACGGAACTCAATTTAAGGATTACGAAGCCGAGCCGATTGTCGGCACCACCCGGAGTGACGTTGCATTGCTCAAGTTGAAAACCAAACCCGGAGAACGTTTTCAAGCGGTCAAGTTCACCAAAGATGATGAACTGCTGCTGGGGGAAACGGTTCTGGCGTTGGGCAATCCCTTCGGCCTGGGTGGCTCGGTCAGCCGCGGCATTTTAAGTTCCAAAAATCGTCGCCTGCCGAAAGAGAAGGAACCCCTGGACTATGCCGACTGGCTCCAAACCGACGCGGCCATCAACCC
>PLJQ01000285.1 GCA_003140275.1 Limisphaerales bacterium | reverse complement strand
TCAAAACAGGTTCGAGTAGCGGAAGTCGGGCTAGCTTCTCGATCTTGTTGGCGAGGTGGCCGATACCGATGGCACAATGGTGCGCCGGGCCGGCCATTGACCACTGGTTGATGAAGGCCTTTGCGCCGATGGAAAATCGGTAACGACTGTTGGTGTTGCCGATTTGCAAAACCGCGCCGGCCACCGACTCGCCTTGCGCCGTGGGTAGGAAAACTTTTCCACCCACGCCCTGCACGACCGAGAGCAACGTCACTGGCCCGTGCTTGACACTCATTTGAATCGAAAGCCCTTGACCAGGTTTGCCGTGATACACCGGCAGCGGCACCAGGCCGACACGGCCCTCGGCAATCACAAGATGGGCCGGGCCATCGTGGCCGAGGAACACCACATCGTCCTTGAAGTCGGCCAGATAGAATTCCGAAAACGAGCCGCCGGCACCGAACAGATCCATGATTTTCATCGCCTGCGCGTTTTTGATTTCGCACTCGCCAGCTGTCGGCACGTGATGGCCGGTGAGCAGCGTGAGGCCGGCGATGACCGACGTGACGATGTCGCGATAGGGTTGGCCGTGTTCGCTCTCGTAATAGTAAGCGAGCGAACCGAGGTCGTGCTGCTCGACCAGCGCGTCCAGGGCGCAGGAGCTTTTTGCCGCACGCATAAGTTCGGCCTGGTCGCATTCGGGAGCTACCTCAAATTCGCGGCGGAACTGTTCGATCTTTCTGCGCATCTGCGCGCTGGTGACGGCCTGGCGCAGTTTGTGAAGCTCGCACATTTCGAGCAGTTCGAAATGGTTGCCAAAGGCGGCGCTTTGCTGGGTCAGGTCGCTGTAAACGTCGAGCATGCCGCAGTAGTAGTGGCCGAGGACGCCGGCCCGGTTCTCGCGCATCCCGGAGGCGACCTTGGCGGCGTCCACCCAATCGCGGATTTCCTGCCAGGATGCTTCGTCGGCGAGGAAGCCGGTCACGAGGTGATAGGCGACACCTGCCCGGTTGAAGACGCAGGCGATTTCCGGTGTGGCGCAGGCCTGGCAATGCTCCAGCCAGCGGGCGGTCATCAAGCCGCGGTCGCCGAGTTGATTNNTTGATTGAACTTATCATAGTCAAGCTGCGCTACGGGCTGGAGGTTGAGCACCACCACCGGCACGCGCGCCTTTTGCACCACGGGCAGGACGGTGGACGACAGCGCGTAAGTGGAGACGTAGAGAAAAATCAACTCGACCTCCTCGCGGCGGAACAAGGAGGCGGCCGGTCGCGCTTTGGCGGGATGGTCCACCAAACCCGCGTCCACCAGGTCCACGCTGAAGCCGCGCAGACGCGCGGCAATTTGTCTTTGATAACCCGTGAGCCGCTGGCGCAGGCCGTCGAACTGCGGCCAGTAAGTGTCGAGGCCGATGCCAAAAAGGCCGACACGGATTTTTGGTTGCGTTTTGGTTCTCACACAATCTCCATCAGTGAACGAGGTGGTTCAAGGTGTTGTACGCGATCAGATGGGACGGTTCGTCGCGTCGGCCACGCTCAACCCTCTCGACTTCAACTCGTAAACTCTGTCCGCGCGTAAATCTGCCAGCGCCAGCGACAACGTTTTGCCTCCGTCGAAACGCGCGCGCCTTCGTCGGGTCCCGTTTGTTTCGCCTTGAGTGAAAATAGCGTTTCCCGCGCGTCCAACACTCCACAGAAATTGGCAAATCCTTAGTAAATTTTGCATGACAGCCATGAGTTCCGATCGAGCACAATGAGCCAGTTCATCAGGGCTTCGAGGTGGTGGATGTGTGTGCAATCGATTTTGCTCTGCCTTGTTTTAACCCACACTCAACTCGAAACGATTCGCTCGACTGCGCCCCCAAGTGAACTTCCTTCGTCCGTGTGCGGTCGCCAGCGAGTTGGACGCTGAGGCGGTGTGCTGCCGAAGAATACTCCTTTGTGCTCTCGGCAAAACCGGAACACCTCGTGGAGGAACTTCCTGCCGAGGGAAAAGGAGGAACGTCATCCGGCCATGTTAAAGCGCAGGTTGAGTTTTTTGCTTGTCTCCGTTGAGAGAGCAATAAAGGGTTCACCCGTGGTCAGAATAGAACTCCTCGTCCGTTTCCAAAACATGATAGGCAGCCCAATTTGGGTGACGGCGCTCGTAATGTTGCTTGCCCATGCCAGTAGTCGCGCGCAACCCGTGGCCACCCCGAGCGTCACAAGTCCGGGCGAGAACCCGCTGGTGGGTCTGACGCATTTTACTGACGCCCAAACCCGGCGTGTCTCCAGCACTGACCCGGACCTGGAGAAGAACGGCGACTCGCGCGTTATCAATGAAGGGGAAACGCTGGTGCTCGCCGATTTGACCGGGCCGGGCGCGATTACGCACCTCTGGAACACGATCGCCTCGCAGGACCCTTTCTCCGGTCGGTCGCTCGTGCTGCGGATTTATTGGGACGGGATGGCGAAGCCGAGCATCGAAGTGCCGCTGGGGGATTTCTTCGGGGTCGGCCACGGCGCGATTGCCAACTTCCACTCGCTCCCGGTGAGCGTCTCCTCCTACGGTCGCTCACGGACTTGTTTCTGGCGGATGCCTTTTCGCAAGAGCGCAAAAATCACTTTGACCAACGAACCGCGTGGGTTCGGTGACGTGGAGGTGTACTACTACGTTGATTGGGAAAAGCTGCCGATTCTGCCGGAGGACTCGCTCTATTTCCACGCGCGCTATCACCAGGCGTTTCCCGCGACGCACGGCGACTACCCCATCCTTGAGACCAAAGGGCGCGGTCACTACGTCGGTACCGTCTATTCCGTTCACCAGGTAAAAACCGGATGGTTCGGCGAGGGCGACGATCATTTCTACATTGATGTCGAGGCGCTCCCGTCGCTGCGTGGCACGGGGACCGAGGATTATTTCAACGACGCTTGGGGCTTCCGTCCGTTCGCCGCGCCCGCTCATGGTGTGACCTTGTATGAAGGCGTCTTCGCCGGCGACCGGGTCAATGCTTATCGCTGGCACCTTTCCGATCCCGTGCGCTTCCGCACCGCGCTCAAAGTCGCCATCGAACACAAAGGCAGCACGGTTACGGACGCAGGTGTTCAGGTATCGTCGTCCAACGAACGGCCGGACTGGGTGAGTTCCGTGGCGTTCTGGTATCAAACGCCACCCGTGGCAGGCGAAGAATCCCTGCCGCCCGCAACGAACCGCGTGGCGCCGTATCGCGTGGTGCCGGCGAAGAGGCTGACGTCCCGCGCCAACCCGCCGACCCTCGTAACTCATGAGAAGGAGGGCTTGATCTACGCGCCGGGCAAGCCAGACGCGGAGATCGAATTCGACTTCGAGGTGGGCGAGCCGGGACGCTACCAGGTTTCCGCCGTCATGATCCTGTCCCTCTTCAGTGCGCGCTATCAGCCCTCCCTCGACGGGCAGACCACCGGCCCGGAACTAGACCTCTGCAACCAAGGCGATGATTGGACCTGGTTCAGCTTCGACCTGCACGACTTGAAGCCGGGCAAGCACACGCTCAAGTTCGCCGGGCGCGGGGCCTCGCCAAATCGCCGAACCAAAGCCCCGCCCCGATTTGCCTTCGGCATGAATTCGCTGGTCCTGCTCCGCCTCGAAGACATGGCGGGATACAAGTGAGCGGCGGTGCGATTGAGGATTGTTCCTCGGAATGCGAAGCGTCACGTTCTGCAAGTCGATCCGTGAAATAATCATGAACCTCTTTCAAAACCTGCTCATCCTTATCCTCGCCACCGGTTCCGCCAACGCCGCGCTCACCGTCCGCGTCCAGCCAACGCCGGGCGGACCGCAGATCCACGTCAACGGCAAACCTGTCCCGCCGCGTTTCTTCTTTGGCGTGCCGCGCAGCGGCACCAGCACGATTGATGAAATTTGGATGCAGCACGCTTTCGAGTTCACGCCAGGCGCGGACGTCAAATCCGCTGGCACGCTGCACTTTCGATTCGGTCAACTTGCGGGCGAGGTCTGGCTTGCGGATGTGCGCATCGTGGATGTTGNNGGAGCGACGTCCTCTCGCCGGGCAGTTTTGCCGCCACGCAGACATTCAACGAGGTCTGGAACCTTTGGCCACCGGGAGAGAAAAACACTGTGGGTTGGGTGGCGGTGACCAACGGTGTGCTCCATGTGACTTTGACCAATCCGCCCGCCGGCACCTGGCCCGATTTTCATCTTCACAGCCATCTGGGTCTGAGTTTCTCCGCCAATCGAAAATACCGCGTCATGTTCCGCGCCAGGGCGACACCGAAGCGACAGATTCACCCGGCCGTTTATCAGGTCAACAACGGCGAATACATCAGCATCGGCGGTCCGCCCGGACCGCTGCTTGATCAGGTGGCGCTGGCGCGGGATGCGGACGTGAATCTCGTTTCGTTCAGTGCGCCCAACTGCTGGACGTCGCCGGAGCAACCAATGGACTGGCGACCGCTGGACGATCTCTGCCGCCAAATCGTCGAGGTCAACCCAAAGGTGTTGCTCGTGCCCCGCGTCAACGCCAACGCCCCTGATTGGTGGTTGCAACGTCATCCTGAAGCGCTCATGGTTTACGACACCCACCAACCTGGACATTTCGCGTCGGTCTCCCACCGCGCGTACCGCGCCGTCGCCGCCGCACACTTGGAACAACTGTGCCGGCATCTCACGGAGGCGTTCCCCAATCACTTCGCGGGCGTTCATCCGTGCGGTCAAAATACCGGCGAGTGGTTCTACGAAGGTTCGTGGGAACGACCATTGAGCGGCTACGACCCAGCCACGCGCGAAGCGTTTCGCGCATGGCTGAAGGCGCGCGGCGACACGAACTTTGCCACCGCCGAAGCACCCACTGCGGACGAGCGTCGCGCCCATCCCAACGGCTTCCTGCGCGACCCGGTGCCCGAGCTGCGGCTCATTGAGTTTGCGCGCTTCCAGCAACGGGAGATGGCGAATATGGTGCTGGCCCTGGCCGCAGCGGCACGACGCGGCAGTGACGGCCAGAAACTCGTGGTTTTTTTCTACGGTTATCAATTCGAATTTCCGCCGCTCGCCAACGGCGCGCCGACCAGCGGGCACTACGCCCTGACGCCGGTGCTGCAATCGAAGGACATCGACATCCTTTGCTCGCCGATTTCCTATTTCGACCGCGAGTGGCTGGGCACCGCGCCGTGCATGAGTCCTGCCGAAAGCGTCCGTAACGCCGGTATCCTCTGGCTCAATGAGGACGACTCGCGCATCCACCTCGACACTCGAACGACGGAACACGTTCAGGAGGGCGGATTGGTCAACTTGCGGCAAACCCAACAAGTGATGCTGCGCAACACTGCCCAAGCTGCCTTGCGCGGCTTTGGGACGTGGTGGATGGATCTGCCCGGTGAGGGGTGGTTCAACGATGCCGCCATTTGGGAGGAACAGAAACGGCTGATGCCGGTCGAGCATGCGATGCTCAAGCGCGCCCGACCATTCACGCCGGAGATCGCGGCGATTGTGGGCGGAGACAGCATGTGTCATCTGACGGGCGGCTCCGGGGTCGCCGCGAAACCGCTCATCTACGATGCCCGCGCCGCTTTGGGACGCTGCGGCGCACCGTACGGACAGTTCACACTGGCGGACGCGCTGGCAGGCAAAGTGCCCGCGAAACTCCAAATCTTTCTCGCTGCCTGGTCCCTTACGCCCAGCGAAAGGCGTGCCCTCACGGTCAACCGCCTGCCGAAGATCACCCGCGGCTGGTGCTACGCGCCCGGCTACCTGCTGCCCGACCGCGCTGACATTGCCGCCATGAATGAAGTCACCGGATTCAAACATCGCACCGTCTCAGCCACCTCGACTGAAGTCACTCCAACTGAGGCGGGGCGCAAAGTGGGATTGACGCAACCGTGGGGGCCAAAAGAAACAATTCAACCTTTGTTCACGGTCGAGGCGAACCCAGCAGAAACGTTGGCAGCCTACAAAGACGGCTCCCCCGCCGTCGCCGTGCGCCACAGCCAGCGCGGGCTTGATATCTTCATTGGCGTGCCGGCGCTGACGCCCGAACTGGTGCGCGCCGTCGCGAGGATGGCGAGCGTGCAGCTGTTCACGGAAGAAAACGCCGCCGTCTGGGTGGCCGAGAGATTTCTTTCGATCCAGGCGCACAAGAACGGCCCCTTCGTGATTCAAACTGGTCGCTCCCACACTGTGGTGGACGCGCTTACAGGCGCCAGCCTCGGTCGCGGACCGAGTCTGACTCTGCCGATGGAAGCCGGGGAGGTGCGAGTGTTGCGGTATTGAACGGCGTATGACGCGGAGCGGCGAGATTGCAACCACAAACATCGAACGTCCCAAGCGACCGCCGCAGAAAAACTTCGAGGTTCGATCTTGGATGTTTGTTCGGAGAATCCTCGCGACTCTGCAACAACCTAAAAACATCTTATCCTCCTGCAAGCGACGGCGCACTGGCGTTCCCGGCTCTGCTGACCGGTTGTGCGATCGACGGCAAGTTGCCGTCCGTTGCACCATTTCGCTTTCGCACTTCGGACAGAACTTGCGCGAGTCGCGCAAGATGGCGAGTGTTTCAGGGTCGAACTTGGATCGGTTCGTGCATTTGTGCCAGCCCGGCCTCGCTGACGATCTTGATGCAGTGTTTCTCGGCTATGATCCAACCAAATTAGGCATAGAGCTGTACAAGTGCAGCCAAGCAGAGTCGCGAGACACACTGGACGTTGCTGCGAAGCACAGCGTTGCGCTCGTAGTGAATGGAAAAGTCTTCGTTGCCTACGTGAGCAAATTGACGGTGTACGGGCTATTGCCGTAGAATCATCGCAGGGACTTCACCCACAATTGATGGATTTTCTTCCGGTTGGAATCACTAGAGGTTGCGTATGAAGTGAACACCTTTTCCAACCCGTCACAGAGTTTTACCGCCGCATCGAATTCCACCCCTTGCGGCTGCAAAGCAACGTTCTGAGCCGGATCGTGCCTTCGGCAAAAAATGTCGTGCATCGCGAAGCGGATTCGGCGACAAAATTCGCAGCGACGGGCATGAATGAAAGGACGACCACTCACGTCACGGTACCGGCGATGACTCACAAGCCCCGGAACGTTCTCAGCCGCCGCACCGTCATTGTTGTGGCACTTTTCTCGATCGGGTTTCCGATTGTTCCGATAAGTCTTTGCTCCGGCGAAAGCCCTCACGCCGCCGTGTTCACCGACCAACTGCCGGGGCACGACGCAATTCTTGCGCGCGAAATCGCAACCCAGGTTTCGGGGGCAGGATACAGCGTCGAATTCATCAATGCGGTCGCGCTGACAAATATGTCCGCGCTGTCGGCTCAAAAGTTCGACCTGCTAGTTTTGCCGGGGGCGAGGTCTTTGCCGGCCGTATCCGCGCCCGCCATCGAGAATTATTTGCATGAAGGCGGTGATTTGCTCGCGCTGGGTTTGCCGGCCTGGGAAGAGGCGTTGTACGACTTGAATGGGTGTTGGGTTTCGCGAGCGAACTTCGAGGCCGCCATCGTGGCGCAGAAGCCGGAGCAAATCTTGTTCGATTTTGCCAAGGCCGACCTGAGCCAGTGGCGGCGGGCGAGCGACGATCCCGGCACACGCACAACTCACGAAATCGTCGCATCCGAAAGTGGCAAGGCTTTGCATATTGTGATCGAAAAACTCACGGGCTGGGACACGTACTTGAGCCCGCCGTTGACGAACGCCTTTCCTTCCGGCCACACGCTCACCTGCTTTCGCGCCAGGGGTGCTCCGCACACGAAGCAGCTCGCGCTCGAATGGATGGAGGCGGACGGCTCGCGGTGGATTGCGACGGTGGATTTGACAACAGAATGGAAAAGCTACGCGCTAACGCCGGAAGCATTCATGGCGTGGCAACCGCCACTGACGCGAAGCGGGAAGCAGGATCGCTTTCAGCCGGCGCATGCCGCGCGCCTGGTCGTGGGTCTGGCACAATCGCACACGGTGGTCGGAGGCAACCGGCAGGAATACTGGTTCGCCGATCCTGGCACGGCGGCGAGTCCATTTGGCGAAGCAAGTCTCCCGGACGAAATCAAACTGCCGCATCTCGAATCCTTTTCGCCGGGCTACCTGTTCTTTCCGATCAACGTAGGACAGGCGTCGCACCTGTCGCACGAATGTGCAATTGCAACCGTTGATTCGAAAGCCGGTTCAGCAAGAATTTCGTTGCAGATGGAGACAGGCGCGACGCCTGTCCTACGTGGTCTGCATCCACGTCCGCGCGGAGTGGGGTTCAATCAAGATCGGCCATACCGCTGGGAGCCGTTGCTCGCGGCTTACGATGCCTCGAACGATGATTACCGCGGCGCGATCGCGGCGCTGTTGGTTCACGTGCAGCCGCCGTTTCGCGGCGGCGTCTGGGCAACGTTCACCCCGTCCGAGACGGGCTTTTATCGGCAACCGCTGGTGACGAATTGTCTGTGGCAAACGCTCACCCGCATGCGACGCGGAGTTTTTCTGGCCGAAGGCGGCGGAGAATTTTTCACGACATTTCCAGAGCAGCGGTTCCGCGTCGGGGCACGGGTGGTGAACTTCGGGCGCGAAGCTGCCATGAACCTCTCCGTTTCGATGGAACTCTGCCAGGAGCGCAAGAAGAACAACCGGGTAGTGAAGCAAACGACGCTCACCCTTGCGCCTGGCGGAGACCAGACCATCGAGGAGCGAACACAGCTTCAGAGCAATGACGAGAAACTCGTGCGCGTCACGTTGCGTGCTGGCGACACGGTGATTGATTCGTTGGGCCACGAAATCGGCGTCTGGCGACCGAAACCAAGGCCGGAGTTTATCGAAGCGCGTGACGGCGGGCTGTGGTTGCGCGGCAAGCCTTGGAAGATCAACGGCGTGAATTACATGCCGTCGAGCGGGATCGGACTGGCGAACCATCAGTACTTTGAGCACTGGGTCGGCCGCGGCGCGTACGATCCTGAGATCATCGAGCGCGATTTGCGCCGCATCAAGGCGATGAACCTGAACGCGGTGAGCGTGTTCATTTACCATGAATCGCTCGGCGCGCAACACATGCTGGATTTTCTGCGCCGCTGCGAAGCGCTCGACTTGCGCGTCAACCTTTCCCTTCGCCCGGGAACACCATTGGACTTCCGGTGGAACGAAATGCGGGAGCTCATCGAGCACTATCGCCTCGCGCGGAATGATACCGTGTTCGCCTACGACCTGGCTTGGGAACCCCGCCATGAACCGCCGGCGCTGCGATCGGATTACGTCAAGTTCTGGCCGGCCTGGGCGCAAAAACGCCACGACACCGTGGACGCGACGCGAAAGGCCTGGAGCGTTGGCGCGGGGAATTTCCAATTTGAAATTCCGGATTTGCAATCCCTGGCTGCGCCGCCGATGAAATGGTTCACGCAGGACGGCCCGTGGCGGAGGCTCGTGGCGGATTACCGATTGTTCCTCGATGACCTGGTGCGCGAGAAATACGTCGAGGCGAGACGACTGGTGAAGTCCATTGACCCGAATCACGCCGTCAGCTTTCGCATGCAACACGCCGGCGACCCGACGTTCAATTGGGACGCCTTTCTACCCTACGACTTTTACGGCCTGGCCGGCGCAGTGGATGTTTGGGAGCCGGAAGCCTACGGTCGCATCGGCGATTGGGAGAAGGTCAAGCCCGGTCGCTTTACTGCCGACTACGCGCGGTTGTGCGACCCAACGAAACCGCTCGTGTGGGCGGAGATGGGCTGCTCGGTTTGGGACAATCACCACATGTCACCGGCAGCGGAGCAACTCGATTTTCAAGCACGTTACTTCCGTGATTTTTACCGGATGATGACCGACTCGGGCGCGGACGGCATTTTCTTCTGGTGGTATCCGGGCGGCTACCGGCTGAACGAACGCAGCGATTTTGGCATCATCAACCCCGACGGCACCGACCGGCCGGTGACAAAAATCATCCGCGACGAAGGCGGACAATTCCTCAAGACGCGCAAACCTGGAACGAGGCCGAATTTCTGGATGGTCGTGGATCGCGACCGGGACGCGCGCGGGCTGTACGGCATTTACGAAGCGGCCAATGGCAATTATTGGAAGGCCATCGCGGCAGGCAGGACGCCCGGACTAAAATGGGCCAAGAAGCCCGGAGAAGCCGCGGTAGCGCCGTAGTTCGACACTTCAAGTCCGGGGCCGTAGAATTATCGCACGGACTTCACCCACAATTGATGGATTTTCTTCCGGTTGGAATCATTAGAGATTGCGTATGACCTGAGCACCTTTTCCAACCCGTCACAGAGTTTCACCGCCGTATCGATAAAGGATTTGTCCGCCGCCACTTGCGAGGCTGCGGGCAACGGTTCGAGCCTTCTTTCGCTCTGCAACTGCTGGCGGACATAAACCGTCGCAATGCACTTCAACACAAGTTGCGAGTGAGCGGCTTCATAGCTCTCGCCCAACCCGGCCTTGGTAAGCCGCTCGCAAAAATCCCGCAGTCGCGCAGCCCGTTGGCGGAGCGCCGACAATTCCGGCGGCAGATCGCCTTTCTTTAATTCCACGGGCGGGAGCGTCGCCTCTGCTTGCGTGCCATGTTTGCGCCGTGGCTGGGCGCCGCCGAAAAGGATTTCCACCCGCCCCGTTTCCGGTGTTCTGTCATACGGAAAGGAAACCGAATCAGCATCGAACGCTTTCCACTTGCGTCCATTCACTTGGACACCCGTGATGGGGCCGGTGCCGATCGTCGAAAGATAAAGCTTCTTCTTGCCGAACCGGACCGGATCGCGCTGCTCCAACCCGGTGATCGTCGGCGGAATGTGCGGCCGGAGTGTCAGGCCGTCCGCGCGATAGAGGTACTCAAACAGACCGCGCATGAAGGCAGCCGCGGGGCCGAACGAATCGTAGCACAGGTTGATCGGTTCTTTGGGCTGATAGACATCGCTGCCGAACTTCACCAGCGGGTTGTCCATCCGGAATTTTTCCGCAAAGCCAATGAGCCGGCGCATCGACTTGCGAGCGTCGTCAAATTTTCCGAGGCGATAGTACGCCATCACCATCCGCGCCTCGCACGTGGACCAGTGACCGCCGTTGACCCATGTGCCGTAGGCCCACAACCCTTTCGGAGGCTCATACATGTCGTCGTAGGAAGGATAATTGGGGAGGACCAAGTCGTGGGGACGCAGGCCCGGCAGCGAAGCGAACTTGCGGTAGATTTTTTCGGCCTGGGTGTCATCGACCACGCGGAAGGCGATGGCGTCATGGTTCGGCGACGCTTCGAAGTAACCGTGCCGTTCCGCGCCGTAAACGCCGTGCTTCACGCCGTCCGGATCAAGTGACCGGATGAAATAACCTTCGTCGGTGGTCAGCAACGGCAGCCCCTTTTTCGCAAGCGCGCGGCGGGCCATGTAAAGCGAAACCTGGTCCGCCCGTCCCGCCAGTTTCTCCAGTTCAATCAACCGATCCAGCGCTGCAATGTAGGTGATCGACAGCCCGGTGAGATACGCCTTGTCGTACGTGCCATCGGGCCGGCGCCAACCGGCGTAGCTCGGCGCGAGCAGATTGCCGGCGGGACCAGCCAGAAAAAGGTTGTTGGTCGGATCGCGGCGGGTCTCGATAAAGTTGGCGCTTCGTTCCAAGAGCGGGAGATAATGCTTGATGGCTTTCTGTTCGCGGTTGATGAGCAGCAATTCGGATTGCATAACGACCCCGGCCGCCGTGAATTCCATGCCCCAGTCATGGAGGTTGAGTCGCCCGTCGCCTTGCTTGTAAATGATCCAGCCCGGCCGCGCCGCGTCACACAAGGCGCCGTCGGGAGCGACCCAATTGTGCGGCGGTGGGGCGCCGACTCGTTTGCCGTCGCCCATTTGATCGAACCAAAGGTCCTGCGAGTTTTGAAGAAAGGTGAGGAACGGTTCGCGCAGGAGCGGCAGGATGGCGTAGGTCGTGCCGTAGCTGTTCTGAATCCACCACGCGTCCCACGTCGGCCCTTCCACCAGACCGTTCCAGGCCGGCGTGTAAAGCATGGACAGGTTTTGCAGGCCGGGGTCCGGCTCGAACATGCGGCGGGCAATCTCCAGCAGGCGCAGATATTCCACATCACCGCCGCCGCGATAGTAGATGCCCTCGAAGCGCGCGGGTGCCGCACCCGTGCCCGGCGGGAGCAAGGTCAAGAGCGAAACAGCCAGGGCAAAAGTTCGGCGCATAAGTCGGGCGAGTTGTAATGGTTACACGGCCTGATTCAACGAGGGTTCTGGTTGGGCTTGAAGTCCGCGGGCTTTGCGCCGGCCGCAACCTGGATTCCGCCGAGCAGGTGCTGCAAGAACAGCGGTTCGGTAAAGCTCAGTTCGGTGTGGCCCAGCGCGGTGTACCAAACGCGGCCCCGGCCGATCTTTTTGCACCACGCAACCGGATGATCACCGTCCATCGTGCCGCCTTTGTAGGTGGTCTCGTCGAGCGAGGCGAGCACGCGCGCTTTGCCGCGCGGACTTTCGATGAAGTTGTACCATTCGTCCCGGCGTACCCAACGCCGGGGCAATACCTCGGTCGAAGGATTCCGCGCGTCCTCGACATCAATGGCCGCCTCGACGATGGCCGAGTGGTTGGTGAACCGCGCGCACAACGCCTCGCCATACCACGGCCAGCCGCCTTCGGTCGCCACGTCGCCCGCCACGGCGGCGTGAACTCCCGCCAGTCCGCCGCCGCGTTCGATGAACTCCCGAAACGCCGTTTGTTGCTCGTCGTTCAGAATGTCGCCCGACGTGCTCAGGAAAATGACGACCTTGTATCTGGCCAGATTCCCAGGCGTGAACCAACTCGCGTCCTCCGTCGCGTCCACGTAAAAGTGATGTTCCTCGCCGAGTTTCTGGATGGCCGCGATGCCGTTGGTGATCGAAGCGTGCCGATACATCAACGTCCTGGAGAATACGAGCGCGTTGAAGCCGGCGCGCGGTGACGGCCCCTGCGCGCAACCGGCCAGGCAAACCAGCAGCAGCGTGGCCGGCAAAAACAGCCTGCTTGAAGTTTTCATATTGCTTGGAGGGGCGTGGTTCGATCGGTTTTCAAGCTGCGGGCAGTCTTGGTCTGGCGTTTTCCGATGTCAACCGCCCTTATCGCATGAATTGCGGCGCTGAAGCGCACCCACTGCTATCTGTTAATCAAAGCTGGCGGGAGCCAAATTCGGCCGGAGCTTTCAGCTTCTTTTTCGCCTCTGGCTTCAAAAGCTTGATCATTTGCCTCTCTGAATAGGGTTGATAGGCGTTCCATCTTCCAAAAGTGAGACCCAAGGGAATGATGATGTCGTCTGATTTCCCGTGGAGCCAGACCGCAACGAAAAGGATGGGCATGATGTCCAAACGACGAAGTTCACAATCCTGCTTTTTTGCCTGTGGCAATTGTTGCGCTATTCGCAGCGCCTCCAGCGTTTCATTGGAAAAATTACTTTCCCAAAGGCCGTTAGAGTCCAGAGCTTTCCCTGTTTTTTCGTCGGCGCTCAATGCTGCCGCCCCAACGGCGTTGGTTGGCGCGCACGATTCCTTGCGGCCACAAGATGAACATGACCAGCGAAGTCAGAGGCAGGATATTTCTCATGCTCTATTAGACGGATTTGCGAGTCCAATGCTCCAGACAATCATCCAGCGTCCATCATTTGGAATGTGCCCGTGCGGCAAATTTGTAGCTCTCCGACCATTCCCAACCACTGTGTTCCCATGCCGGAGTCAGCTCGGCGTGCTCGCGGAGGGCGGCACAGTGGCGGTTGTGGTCGTTATCAAAGGCCGGAGTGCGATTCACATCGCTCAGGTTGATTTTGGGCGGCGGTGGAGTGTTGTGGGCCGGTATTTTTGGGTGCGCGGGCGGCAGGGGATTATGAAT
Source organism: Limisphaerales bacterium (assembly GCA_003140275.1). Taxonomy (GTDB): domain Bacteria; phylum Verrucomicrobiota; class Verrucomicrobiia; order Limisphaerales; family PALSA-1396; genus PALSA-1396. Next base: position 10,564 of record PLJQ01000285.1, on the reverse strand, counting down.
TTATTGAGCACGCAGTGCGTCTGTGTATGGTGATGATTCAATCACTTGGAATTATCAGCTTCGACGGTTTGTTGCTGTTCTCTTCCCCACCGGCACGCGTGCAGTCTGCAACCTCCGTTGCTTCGGGCCTGCGCAAAATCCGCAAAGCGAAATATACGAAAACATTCGTTACCAACCGCGGTGACACCTTCGTCCTCTTGGGCATGAATTACTATCGTCCGGGCGCGGCCAGAGGGAGGTTGAATTGCCGCCAGTTATGAAAAGGCCCGACTCCGTCTTGAAAAGCCTGCTCGCATTCGTGGTCGGCGGGTTGGTCGTTTTCGCGGTCTCAGCCTGGGGTCATACATTGCCGATCAGCTTTCTGACCGTGGTGCCGGACAAAGATTATGTTCATGTTGAACTGATGCTCAATCCGTTTGAACTGAACTTCTTTTCCGAATTGGACCGCAACCGAAATGGTTTTCTGGAGCCGACAGAATTAACCGCCCAGGAGGAAAAGGTCGCCAGCAAGATCGTCGATTGTCTGAGCTTCGGGTGAAGGGCCAGCTTGTCGCACCGGAAACGTCCGGCGTTACCGCTGACCTCGACAGCCACCATCTCACGCTGCGCGCCCACTACCGCGTTGACGCTCGGCGGTCGCCGCTCACGATCGAGTGCAGCCTGGTTTCAATCACCAGCGGCTCGCATCTCACCCAGGTTACCTACTCATCGTCCGGTCACCGACAGTTCGCGAACCTGGACCAGCAAACAACCTCGGTCACGTTTGCCCCCTTTATCGAGGTGAAGGCTTTGGGTTCATCATCGCGAAACCACCTTCGCGCTTTTTTGACACCGGCTTCATGGTTCGCCTTGAGCGTTGCGCTTTCCGCCTTCGTTGCCAGCATCCTGTTCCTCTCGAAGCGGTGGGTCTTGCGCCGGAGCAGCAGTGCTGATTTCGATAATCCAAATTCGACAGGCATGTTATGAACAAAATGTTGCTCCCTGTGCGATCCGGTCAGAGACACGACGCATACGTTGCAATTGCAGCGTTGGCGATCATGGCGACTTTCTGCTCTGCCCGCGCCGCGCCCAACGAAACAATCTGGTCAATCGGTAAATCCGACGGGTCATCGATTGAATTCGCGCCGGGAGCGCGCGAACAACTTACGTTCATCATAGGTCAATCCGTTGTGAGCCGCGACTTCGCCGGTCGCCAAAGTGGCTCGACCGGTTTCGATGGCAAGATTGACGAGAAGCTTTATACGATCGTTTTTGATCTCAAAGAACCGACGCAAGGCCATTATCAACTTGTACTGGATTTGATCTATCGCTCCGGAGCGCCGCGCCAGATCAAAGTCACGGTCAATGGCCGGCGGGGGATTTTTCCCGTTCGCCCGACAATCAAGAAAAGCATCGACGGCGAAGAAGGCAACGCGATGCTGCTGGCGCAGCAGCATCTGGTCGTTCCGATTGATGGCGCCTGGCTGAAACCGAAGGGGAATCAAATCACGGTGACGCCGATTGGCCTGGGTGCAATGGATTACGATGCCCTCGCGCTGGAACGAGTGGCCGACGGCAACGTGGCGTCAAAGGATTTGAGACTCGAACCAACCATTTTTTTCAACCAGGGCAAGGTTGGGTTGGTGGAAATCTGTCGTTTGGAAATTCCATTCATAAAACGTTTTGAGCAGGCCACGGCGGGCATTCAAATCGGAAGGGAGAAATTCAATTCGACCTTCAGCAGTGGCGAATACGACTTTGGTTTATGGGTTGAGCCGGTTGAAGTGCCGGTCTCAACCCCGGCAGACGCCGTGACGCTCAAGTTGAATCTCGACCGCGCGCAGTTCAGCGCGACTCAACCGTTCAAGCCGGCCAAGCAATGGAAAGTGTTCATCTGTCCGAAAGTCCACAACGACGTCGGTTACACCGACCTTCAGCCACACGTCAATGAACTCGATAACCGGAACACAGACACCGCGCTGGACATCATGGCGAAGTTCCCGTTCTACAAATTCAATTTCGAGACCGCGTGGCTGGTGGACAATTACCTTGATTGCCGTCCGCCGGTGCTGCGCGAACGTTTCTTCAGCTACGCGAAGCGAAACCGCGCCACGATCAACGCCTTCTACCTCAACCTTATGACCGGTATCTGCTCGGGCGAGGAACTTTATCGTGCGATGTATTTCACCCAGCGCCTCCATCGCGAGCGCGGCAGCAATTTCGATTTCGCCTGTCTCACCGACGCCCCGTCGCACAGTTGGTTTCTGCCGTCGCTGCTCTCCGATGTCGGCATCAAAGCCTTTTCCAACGGCAGCAACCAGACGCGTGCGCCGATCCTGCACTTCAGCGACCTGAATGAAAATTCGCCGTTCTGGTGGGAGGGCATGAACGGCGAGCGTATTTTCATGTGGTATGCGCGAAGTTACACGCAATGGAAGCGGCTCACCGGACCGGATTTCACCAGCAACGCGGCAAACTACGAGTATCTCAAAACCAGCGTGCCGCAGTTTCTGACGCAGTTCCTGCGCCCCGAATACGCGCCGGACGCCGTGATGATCTACGGCGCTTACGTGGATAACGCCGCCATTCCGCGCACGGGTGAGGCGGAACTCATCGAACAATGGAACAAAGAATTTGCGTTTCCGAAACTCGAAATCGCTTCGGACGCGGAATACTTTGGTTACATCGAAAAACATTTCGGCAATCGGTTGCCGGTCTATCGTGGCGACTGCGGCGCGTATTGGGAAGACGGCGTGGCGTCGAGCGCGGCCCAAACGACGTTGAACCGCCATACACAGCAGATTCTCCCCGCCGCGGAAACGACCGCGAGCTTCGCGACGCTTTTCGAACCGCGCAATCGATATCCGGCGGAAGATTTCCGCGCCACGTGGAAGAACGTGATGTTCTACGACGAACACACTTGGGGTGCGCACAACAGCGTCAGCCAACCCGATCGCGAGTTCGTCACGCGCCAGTGGGAGATCAAGGAGAACTACGCCACCCGCGCCAACCTCGACGCCCGCAACCTGCTCGCGCGGGCGTTTAACCGTCTCTGCCAGATTATCGCCGTCGAAGGCGATACAGTGCTCGCGTTCAATTGGCAAAATGTCGCGCGCTCCGAACCGCTGGAGGTGGAAATCAATTCCGGCCAATATTTGGTTGACCTTGCCGGCAACCAGCCGGTGCCGCTCGACGTGATTTCCCAAAAGGACGGCTGGAAGCGCGTGCGCTTCCTCGCGGAGAATGTTCCCCCCATGGGTTACAAAGGTTACGCCATCCGCGGATTAAATTCCGTCGACTTAAAGAAAAATGAAACGGCTGGCGGCGACACCATTGAGAGTCGGTTTTATCGGTTGACTGTGGATTTGCAAACCGGCGGCCTCAAAAGCCTCTACGATAAGACTGCGCAGCGCGAACTGGTGGACGCGAACGCATCTTACAAATTGAATCAATACGTCTATGTCACCGGTGGCGAAGGTTCGCTCATCCTCAACCACACTTTTGGCACTCCGCCGGCGAACCTCACTGTGCATCCGCCCGCCGCCGCGCGTATCGTCGAGAACATAAAGACACCGCTCGGCCAGCGCATCGTGGTCGTTACTTCGTGCAGCAACGCGCCGAGCATCCGCAGCGAGTATTTGATCTATGACGCCATCAAACGCGTGGACGTCGCGAACACCATCGAGAAACTTCCCACGCGCGCCAAAGAGGCCTGTTATTTCGCATTTCCATTTGCCGCCGGGCAACCGGCTTTCGAGTATCAAATCCAGAACGGGTGGTGCCGACCGAACGAAGACCAGTTGCCCGGCGCCTGCCGCGAATGGTTCACGCCGCAGAACCTGGTCCACCTACGCGATGGCGGCTTCGGCATCGCCTGGGCCACGCCCGACGCGCCATTGGTTTGCCTGACGGACATCAACCGCGGCAATTGGCCGACACACCTGGTGATCAAGAACGGCCACGTCTATTCCTATGTCATGCACAATTATTGGTTTACCAATTACCGCGCCCAGCAGGGCGGCACGCTCCGCTTTCGCTACTCCCTGACCAGCGGCGACGGACTCAGCCGCGAAGCGCTCGCCCGTTTTGACGCCGACACGCGCACGCCGGTGTTTGCTTATCCGTTTGTCTCCTCCTTCTCCGCAAAAGCTGGCGACCCGAGCCGTCCCTTCTCACCCGCTTCAGGATCGTTTCTTTCCCTCGACGCGGCCAACTTGCAAATGGTCGTTTTCAAAGCTGCTGATGATGAGGATGGCTACATCCTGCGCTTCCGTGAAATTGCCGGCCGCGCTGGCGAAGCTGAAATCAAGTTTCCGACACTTCGAGTCAACGAAGCGATTCTCTGCAACGGTGTAGAAGTCAATCAACGCAAAATCGCCGGCGCCGGGAACACGGTGAAAGTGACTTACAAACCCAACCAATATGTCACAGTGCGATTAAGGACCAAAGGAGCCGTGCAACAACTTGGCACTGCGCGTTGATCATTGCACGATACGGATTGAGGATTCTTGTTTGCTGACTATAGATTTTGCCTCGTTCAACCCCTACTGCAGATATAGTGTCCTAATTTGACGGCAAGATTTCGCCAAAGCATATACAGTTGAGGTGGAATGATCGGCAGGAGAAGTCCTGGAATAAACTGCTTACGGATAAACCGTTACTCGTTGAGCGCGCGTCAACAAAAGTCTAATTGGGCGTTCCTTAACCTTCCTGCCGACGGCAAGAAATGTAAAGCTGTCGCCAAGCAATGTGGAGCCTGCCGAACCTGCACGTGCCAAGTTTAATTCACTTTTCAAGACAGTTTTTCCCCGTGATGGGGAGTTGAGGAAACTCATCAGAGAGTACGAGTAGTGGCCATGGCGAAATCCGCCAAAAGTCGAACGCTCGAATTGAAATGAAAGACATTGTGATTGATTACAACGTTTCCACGCCTCTGAGGTTCCTATTATGAAAGCCATGGTTCGGTGGCGACTTCCCGCATCTCCACTGTTGTCCCCCGTGATTCTCCTGTTCGTGGCGTCGCAACTGGGCGCAGCGGAGATCAGCGCCATAATGAAACCAGACGAGGGCCGGCTGGAGTGGAATTACGACGGACAAAAACTGCTTACCTACGCGTTCGCGTCGAACCAGTTCAAACCTTACGTCCAGGAACTCTACACGCTCGCAGGCGACAACGTCCTCCGTGATGCCCCGGCCGACCATCTGCATCATCATGGACTGATGTATGCCATCCGCGTCAACGGCGTGAATTTTTGGGAGGAAGTGGGTGAGGCGGGACATGAGCGGTCAATTAAATTGCTCTCGCAGTCCTCCGGCAAGACCGCCGCAGGGCTGCCGCAGGCGAGCTTCACGCAGTTGATTCATTGGGTGCGCGACGCCGACAAGGCACTGGCCGACACTGCGCCGGTCGCGTTTTTGGTGGAAAAGCGCACGCTTATAATCACGGTGGACAAGGCCAAGCAGGAAGTGGGATTGGAGTGGCGCGGAGATTTCGAAGTGGGTCGCGGGGCGTCGAAGGTAACGCTGCATGGCAGCGAATACAACGGTCTTGGTATGCGCCTGCCGCAAGCGTTCGATCATGTCGCCCGGCACCAAAACTCAGACAACGTTCCGTACACCGGAACGAACAACCGCGACATCATCGCCGCAAAGTGGAGCGCCGTTTCGCATAAGACGAACGGGCGCGAAATCATGGTCGCGTTGTTCACCCAGCCCGGGTCAATTCGCGGGGATACGAAGTTTTTCTCCATGCTTGATCCTTTCGCCTACCTTTCCGTGACACAGGGTCTGGACAAGTCGCCGCTCGAATATTCCGCCGGTGAGAAGTTCAGCGTGAGTTATCTCGTGACGGTTTATCCGGCCTTCAAGTCCGCCGAATTTCTGCAACGACGCCACCAGCTTTGGGAAAAACCAAAGACCGCGACGAAAAAATGAGCGCGTGGCCGGCCAGGTTGCTGCCCGTGGTGCTTGCCCTTGCGCTGCCCGCGCGAGGGGAGGAATTCTACTTCAAGCGAGTCACCCGCGAAGCCACGCGACAGGCGTCGCTTGCGCTGCTCAAACAAAAACTTGGAGTGGTCGAATTCCCACAAAGTCCGTGGCGATTCGTCGGCCCGTTTCCCAGTCCGGACGGCAAGGGGGCGACAACCGTTTATCCTCCGGAAGAACGAGTTGATCTCGGCGCTGAATACGATGGTTTGGGCGGCCGGAAAATCCACTGGCAAGACGGCAACCGATTCACCGATGGCGAAATCAACGAACTGAGTGTTTTCCCGGTTAACGAGTTTGTCGTATGTTACCTCCATCGCACAATCGAATCGGACCAGGATCAGGACGTCCACATTTATTTGGGCAGCAATGATTCGATCACCGCGTGGCTCAACGGCGCAAAGATTCATGAATTCAACGGCGGGCGTGCCATCAAACTGGATGAAGATCACGTGACGATTCATTTGAAGAAAGGCACGAATGCCGTGCTCCTTAAGGTCGGCAACCTCGGCGGGAGTTACGAGTTCTCATACAAACTCTCCCGGTTCAGCCCGGTCGAGCAGGGCCGGATCGATGAAGCGACGACCCGGTTGAACGAACAACTCGGTCGTGACTTCCCCACCGGCGAAGCGCGTTATTACCGGATCGATACCGTGGCCGTTCCGCACGACATAATCCTCGAAGTGGGCGGCATGGCTTTGATGCCCGACGGCCGGCTCATGGTCTGTACGCGTCGCGGCGAGGTCTGGTCGCTGTTGGATGACCGATGGAAACTTTTTGCGTCCGGGCTGGATGAACCGATGGGCGTCTGCCCCACCGCCGCCAATCAAATCATCGTCGCGCAGCGTCCTGAACTGACCCGTTTGACTGACACCGACGGCGACGGCGAAGCCGACCAGTTCGAGACCCTCGCCGATCAGTGGAATTACTCCGGCCACATCTACGAATGGACCTTTGGCCCGGTGCGAGATCGGGCTGGCAACCTTTACGGCACACTTGCCTGCTGGTTTTTCCCGACGAAGAAATACGACTTGGCACCCTATTCCGGTTGGGAAATACCGCCGCCGCACGGGTACCAACCTGGCTGTTCGACCGCCTGGCGCGGTTGGTGTTTCCAGGTCACTCCGCGAGGCGAATTTATTCCGTGGTCCGCCGGCCTGCGTTCGCCCAACGGCCTCGGCATCAGTCCCGCTGGCGACTTGTTCGTCTCCGACAACCAGGGCGAATACTACGGCGCGTGCGTGCTGCATCACATCACACGCGACGCCTTTCACGGGCACCCCAACGCCCTTTTCTGGGGGCCGACCGCCACCGCCGACCCGTTTGGCATCCCGATGGCAGAACTGGACCAACGTCGCAAACTGCCGGCCGTTGTCTTTCCTTATGGCGTCATGGGCCAATCGGCGTCGCAACCACTCTGGGATGAGACGGGCGGGAAGTTCGGTCCGTTCGCCAGGCAGATGTTCATTGGCGATCAAACCAAGGCAACCGTGATGCGTGTTCAGTTGGAGAAAGTCGAAGGCGAATTTCAGGGCGCGTGTTTCCCGTTCCGCGCCGGGTTTCAGTCCGGCAACAACTGCTTGGTATTCGACCGCGACGGCAGCTTGCTTGTGGGCCAGACCGACCGCGGTTGGGGCGCCATTGGCGGCAAACCGTACGGCCTGCAACGCCTTGTCTGGACCGGCGATGTGCCCTTCGAGATTCACTCGATGCAGGTGACCCACGACGGATTCGAACTCCTCTTCACCGAACCGGTGGACGCTGCGACCGCTCGCAATCCGGACACCTACTCATTGCAACACTACCACTATTACTACCAGCGCAAATACGGTTCGCCCCAGGTCGCCAACACCTCTGTGAAGGCGATCGCAGTCGAGGTTTCCGCCGACCGGCGGCGCGTGAAGTTGAAATTGCCGGAACTGGTCCCGGGCAAAATTTACGAGCTGCACGTTCGCGGACTACGCTCGGAGGACGGCTCCGAGTTGTTGCACGACGCAGCTTACTACACCCTCAATCGCATTCCCAAACCATGACACCGCGAAGGCTCCATTTCGCTTTGATCACCGCCGTTGCGGTGTCGCTGTCTTGGACGAGCTTGGCTGTCGCCGCACAAGATGCCTTGCCGGGTTTGCTTTGGGTTGCCCGCGACGGCCAGAGCACCGTGCAATTTGTCGCGCCCACTCCAAATTTTGCGCTCGAACCGCAGGAATCCATTCACGCCCAACTTGTTCCCGCCTTCTCCGCTGAGTGCACCGGGCTGCTCAAAGTGCCAGAACTCGGTCGCTACACCATTCACGCGGACATTCCAATTTGGGTGAACGGCGCCGAAGTGCAGAACCGCGTCGTGAAGCTCGACGCCGGCGAATTGCCCATTCGCATCGCCTTCGACCGCAAGCCAGGCAAGGCGCGACTCCAACTCCTCTGGGAATCCGAATACTTCGGGCTCGAACCGATCCCCGCTACCGCCTTCACCCATCGAGACACGCCGCCGGCGGTCGCGGCCACCGAACAACTCGTGCGCGGACGCGAGTTGGTTGAAGAACTTGGCTGTGTCGCCTGTCATAACACCCGAAACTCTCTTCTCCAAAAACGCGGCGCGGCGGACCTTGCGGATGCTGGCACGCGGCTGAACTCCAGTTGGATCTTCCGCTGGCTTGACGACCCGCGACACTTCCGCAGCGATGCCGCCATGCCACGTGTGTTGCGTTCGGCTGAGGAATGCGCGGACGTTACGGCGTATCTTTTCAAATTGCGCAAGATCCCTGATCACGACGCCAAAACAAAGCCGAAGGACAATGTTGTGGCAACATCCGCAGATCACGGCAAGGAACTCTTTGCGCGCATTGGCTGCGCCGCGTGCCACGGTGAGGGCGGTGTCGCGCTCGCAGGCATCGGTTCGAAGTTCGTCGAAGGCCAACTCGCCTTGTACATTCAAAACCCGCTGCACGGGCGATCCGGCACGCGGATGCCTGACTTTGCACTGACCGCTGGCGAAGCCGCCGCACTGGCAGCCTACTTGGGCAATGAGCGTCGCGCCGATTACGAGCAAGCGCCGCCCGCGGGCAACGTGGATCGTGGCCGGGTGCTCCTCGCGTCGCGTGGTTGTGCTGCGTGCCATGTCATTCGCGATGACCAAGGCACGGTTGTCACCACACTCGATTCACCGGCGTTTGAATCACTCGATGTCGAGCGTGGCTGCCTTGCCGGGAATCCATCGGCAACGGCGGCCCACTTTGCACTGAATGATTCCGAGCGGAGCGCCATCAGAGCGTTTCTTCGCAGTCCGGATGTGAGCGAGTCGCCGCTCACCGACGTGCCGCGGTTGGTCGCCCGTTTCCGTTGCGCGTCGTGTCACGAATTTAATGGGCCGGCCACTTTCAGCAGCGGCGGCAATCAAGCTCCACCGTCGTTGAGCGAAATCGGCAACCGGTTGCGTCCGGAGTGGCTCGACGGGGTGCTTCACCAACTCCAGCGGTCACGGTCCTGGCTCGAACTGCGGATGCCGCATTACGGTGACGCCACGCTCGCGGCGCTGGTGCGCGGTTTTCCCGCCGTGGCCGGGGTGGAGCACGAACCAACCGAGACGTTGCCGCAATTTGCCCAAGTTCGCTCCGGCGCGCGACTGATCGGTAGCGGCGAAGGTGGATTGTCATGCATTAATTGCCACGACTGTCTGGGCGAACGATCCATGGGGGATTTGCGCGGTCCTGACCTTGCCGGTGCCCACGAACGTCTGCGCGGTGACTGGATTCGACGCTGGCTGCGCGAGCCATCACGCATCGCCCCCGGCACGGCGATGCCGGCCTTTTTCACAGCGCTGCCCGCGACCGACCGGGAGCAAAAGATCGGGGACATTTTCGCCGCGCTTTCGGCCGGTCGGAACATGCCCGTCCCCATCGGCTTGCGCGAAACGACCGCCGATTATCTGCTGACAGTCACCAACACGCCCGTGGTTGTGCGTGGCTTTCTGCCCGACTCGTCGCCGCGGAGCATTGCGGTCGGCTTGCCGGGCGGGTTGTCGTACTGCTTCGATGCGGAGTCGTGCCGGGTGCGTTACGCTTGGAGTGGCGAGTTTCTGAACATGAAGCCGGTCTGGTGGGGCCGCGGCGGCCAGCCACCCGAGCCGCGGGGATTGAAGTTTTATTCCGCGCCGGACGTTTTTCCTTTGCGGCTGGGCGACCGGTCTGCGACACCATCGGTGAAGTTTCTTGGCTACGCGCTGGCAAACAAACTGCCAGAGTTTCGCTTCGCCGTGGATGGTGTCGCAGTGAAAGAACGCATCGACGCCGCGCCCGAAGGCGGCTTGTGGTGCCGGTTTGACTCTGGCGATTCAAGAAAAGACGTCTGGTGTCACCTGTCCGTTGGCGTTCGTTTACGCGTCGCGGGTCGCGACGTAGTTGCGGACGCTGACGGTTGGGCCAGGATTCCAGCCGCCACATCAACGAGTTTTGAACTTTGGATTCCCGGCCCGGCGCGTGCCGGGCCGGCGGATACCGCGGTAAACAAATCAACCCGGAGGTGACCCATGGGCAAAATCTATTTCGGCATCAACCTTGAATGCGTCCGCCACAACGACAAGCCGTTTGAATGGGGCGTGGAG
>PLJQ01000409.1 GCA_003140275.1 Limisphaerales bacterium | reverse complement strand
TCACGAACTCAGAAACGGCTGGAGCATTGATTTCGTCGCTGACACCAGCGACATTGTCCGTTTGCTCCGTCGAGATTCGCAGGTTGAAGAAAAAGTCCGGGCCAAACATTTTGCCATAACATTCGTCACACTCGCCGAACTCAGTGTAGGTATCCTAAAGGCAAGCAAGCCGGATTCGGCGCGGTTGCGAATGCGGGAAGTTCTGCGCGATCAAACTATCTTTTATGTCTCCTCGAAAACACCCGCGCTTTATGCCCTCATTTACTTTGACTTGGAACAGCGCGGCGTGAAGATTCCAGTCAACGACATTTGGATTGCAGCACTGGCCATTGAATACCGGCTGCCCCTCCTTGCCCGCGACGAACACTTTTCAAGAGTAAGCAGATTGACCGTTATTGAGTGCTGACATCTCCTTTCACGCCTTCGCCAGCGTCTTTACGCAAAAACTGTTGAGGCTTTCCCCGGTGGCAACGGCTTTGGCCGCCAGTCGCCGATGCAATGCCGGTTCCACCCGCAGCACAAACTTGCCGCTGAACTTCTTCTTGTCCGCCGTGGCTTCGGGCAGCACCGTGCCATCCTTGTGGAGCAGTTCGATCCATTCCTCCACCGTCTCGCACAGTTCCTTATAGACCCTGGCTTCATCGCCGCCATGCACCGCCCCGCCAAACAGTTCCGGGCACCGGCCAATGAAACAACCGTCCTCATCGCTCCACTCCACGAATTTCACGTAGCGAGCCGCTTGTTCTTTGATCTGTTTGCGTGTCATAAATCTTCACCCTCGTTCGCCGCTGCCAACGCCCGCCGCACGTCCCGTTCCTGGTAGTGCTTGGCATCGTCACCCGTGCCGCCGCTTACCGTCACCCGCTGGCCTTTGGGATGCGTAAAGTTCCGATGGCTGCCCTTGCCGCCCCGGTTCACAAACCCCGCCCGCTCCAAGTCGGCAATCAGTTGGCGAACCTTGCGCGGCATGTCAGTATCAACTCAGTATCATCTGCGATAACCCATAAGCTCGGCGTTATCCTCTGTCAAGAAATGCGTTTCCCTTAAAGCGGGACTCCCTACGCACCGCGCCAAGTGGAAAAACGCCTCCCACCCCGGACACCGTATAGACGGGGCTGGCCGAAAAAATGGGAGCCCTCATCGTCAAAGAAAATTCCATCACGCCGCTGCTGACACTAACCGGTATGCCCCTTGGGCGTACTTTTCAAGTTCTATTTGGCTTTGGCGACATAGGCGAAACTCATCATCGGACTGGCTGCGGTTCTCGTGGTGCAGGTGTATTGAGACGGTGGACAGATGGCACTTGATCCGGTATGCCCACATTGCCCGTGCAATCTATCTGGCGCGAAGAATGGCGGCATGGTGTTCATGCAGGACGCTGTTTATGCCGCCAGACCATAAACACACCCAACCCACCGGCAAGCAAGAGCATGGCGGGCGGTTCAGGAACCGTCTCGTAGGCGAGCACGTTGAAACCGTAAGACCAGGTCTGCGCTTCGTTGATTGTGGCCTGACGAAAGCCACCGTTATACATCGGACTCTCATCATCTTCGAGGCCAGTAAGCAATTCTACGGTGTCCGTGGGTGTGACCAATCCAAAGGTGTCAATCGCTCCAGCCGGTTCGTCAAAGAAGTGGTTAAGCTCGTTCGGACCGTCGGTCATGAAGATAGCCTGCCACATGGTCGGGGTGACTTCCGGTTGACCGTGAGCATCGAACACGACGAAGAACGTCTGGATCGTGATGGAACTGATGTTGCCCGCGTTCTGAAGGTAGAGAGACCAGTTGTCGCCGCTGCCTAATTCGCCCGTGGGATTGAGCACGCCGGGAGTGAACGTGGCGATGTCACTGGCACCGACATTATTCAGCTAAACCGTGTCGGCTTGAACTGAGATTAAACTGCCAAGTAGTATTGCTGTGAGTATTTTCATGTTTTGGATTTGGGTATAGCTCCGACTGGCACTGACACCATACGGAAGTTGTGATACAGGCGCACGGCGTACAACGCCAGCAATCCGCCGCACACCAACGCTAGTGTGGACGGCTCAGGAACGGTGTCATAGGCGAGCACGTTGAAACCGAACGACCAGGTTTGAGCTTCGTTGATTGTGGCTTGGCGGAAGCCCTGGTTATACATCGGACTCTCGTCATCGTTGAGACCGGAGACCAACTCGACGGTATCCGTGGGCGTGACCAATCCAAAGGTGTCAATCGCTCCGGTTGGTTCGTCAAAGAAGTGGTTAAGCTCGTTCGGACCGTCGGTCATGAAGATAGCCTGCCACATGGTCGGGGTGACTTCCGGTTGATCGTGAGCATCGAACACGACGAAGAACCTCTGGATCGTGATGGAACTGATCAGCCGATCATCTTGCAGAAAGAAACTTGGCAAACCGGCGCCGCCGGTGGGGGCAATTATGCCCGGCGTGAAGGTGGCGATTTCGCCGGCGCTGACGTTGTTCAGATAAACCGTGTCGGCATGAGCCGCGTTAAGGAGGGCCACGCCGATGAGGATTTGGATTGTGGTTTTCACGGGTTGCGGCTTTCTTCAATCGGCATGATTTGAAACGGTCGGGCTTAGTGTCGTACACAGCTTACGGCGTGGAGAACAAACCGCTACTCAAATCTTGGCAATTGCCAGCCGATGCTTGCTCAGGAAGTGGTGATATTCACTTCCGCGTTATAGGCGACTTTTAGCGATTTGTTATGACTTTCCGTTATGACTCGGCTTTTTTGCAGCGCGAGAAACGCATAAAACCATTGATTTCATTTAGGATTGTGTGGCTTTGGAGCTTGCAACGACCAACTGCAAACGGCGAGCCGCTTGTTTTGTTCCTTATGTTTCATCTTTGCTTACTTCGTTCCTCGCGATTCTTTGGGCTTCAAGCATTCGACAAACTCGATGAACCCTTCGGCCTGCGCTTTCAACCGCTCCAGAATTTCCTGACTCTTCAACCGGCCTATGTCGTCCAGGAGCTTGTTCACTTGCGGGAGGAAGACACGTTCCGGGTAAATATGAGCGTTGCGGTAACCGAAGATGGCCTGCAACTGTTCGACTGGCCGCAGCGCGCCCCACAGTCCGGCCGCCAGGCCAACAAAGCACACGGGCCGTTTCTCAAAACTCTCCGGGAACTCCAACATGTCGATGAAATATTTCAGGATACCCGGGATGCTGCCGTTGTATTCCGGCGTCACGACGACCAAACCCGACGCTTCGAGAACAGCATTGGCAAACGGATGGAACGCCTTCGGTTTTTCGGCGTAGGACGCGGGCGAGAAAATTTCCGGCGGCAGTTTGGCAAGGTCGAGAACGCGCAACGGTGTTTTCAGTGCCGTGTAAATCTCCTCGATGTGGTTGGCTACCCGGCGGGTATTGCTGCCAGGCCGGTTGGTGCCGACAATCATTGTAATCATCGCGGAAACAATGACGAGCGGCAGCAAGGATGGCAAGTTGAACTCGTCGCCTTATTTTGATTTTGACGACGATTTGCTGCGTTCTCAGTCAACTGGATTGCCCGGCGCTTTGTTTCCCGGCAACCGAACGATTCACATGCGCGCCGCTTGGCCGACGACGCAGACCATTTTGGAATAATAATCGCCAGACCATCCAGAGCGCTTCGCGGACGATCTTTCCAGACATTTTGGAGCTGCCCTGAACGCGTTCAGTGAAGATGATCGGCACTTCGATAATTCTCATTCCCTGCCGCCAGATTTTATGTGTCATCTCAATCTGAAAGCTGTAACCGTTGGAGCGAATCCCTTGCAGGGCGATTGCTTGCAGGGCGTGACGCCGAAAACATTTGAAACCGCCGGTCGGATCGGTGAACGGCATGCCGGTGATGCTTTTCACATATTTGGCGGCCCCTTTGCTCAACATCAGCCGGCTCAACGGCCAATTGATGACGCGAATGCCGTTGCAATAGCGCGAGCCGAGAACGAGATCCGCGTCCTTCGCCGCGTCCAGAAACGCGGGAATGTCATCCGGGTTGTGGGAAAAATCTCCGTCCATTTCCATGATGAACTCGTAATCGCGTTCCAGCGCCCAGGCAAATCCGGCGCAATAGGCGCGCCCCAGCCCGTTCTTTTCGGCGCGATGCAGCACATGAATCGAACTGTGTCGGGCAGCGAGTTGATCGGCCAGATGGCCGGTGCCATCCGGTGAATTATCGTCCACCACCAGCAGGTCAACCAGCACCGGCAAAGCGAACACGCGCGCCACCAGCGCGGTAAGATTTTCCCGCTCATTGTAAGTCGGCACGATGACGAGGGTTTTGTTCATGTGGCAATGCCCGCAGACAGATAAACCAGTTGGTGGTCGAAAACAAGCCGAGATTCTGTACTAGAACAGTTTTCAAAAAGAATGTCATAAAGCGGTTTTGAGTGAGCAAAGGCGTGCGGTGGTTGTCGGCGAGTTTAGAAAGTGACGCAGGCCCTTGATGAGTTGAGTGATCAGTGCTTCACTGGTTTTGGCGATAAAGTCGGCGAAGAATTCCGCTTTGAGGCCCAGCCACAGACGTTCAATCGGATTGAGGTCGGGTGAATAGGGCGGCAGAAATTTGGGCGTGAAGTGATGCCAGTGGAGCCGTTTGACTTTGTGCCAGGAGGCGTTGTCGAGGATCAGGTAGCGTCTTTTGTTGGGGTCGTTGGGTACGCTCTGGGCGAGGTGATCGAGGAAGGATTGGAAGACTTCACTGTCGCAATGGTTGAAGATCAACGCGGCGCATTGGCCGCTCTGCGGGCAGACGGCCCCCAGCACATTTTGGCGCAGATGGATTCCGTGATAGGGCGTCTTGATCCGGTCGGACTTGTGCGCCCAGCGGCGGCGGGGACGCGGATCGCCTTCCACCCCGGTTTCGTCGCCAAACCACAGTTCGACCTGCGGATCGGCGATGAGGACTTGGAGTTCGGCAACCAACTTCTGCCGGAGCGCCTCGTGCTGCCCTTCGGGCCAGGGGCGCGGCACTTTGAGCCGGAAATCCTGTTCATGCAGGTAGCGCAGCAGGGTGCTGTAACGCAACTCGACTTGCAGTTGTTGCCGTAGCCAGCCGTGGAGTTTGACGCCCGTCCAGTGTTGTTCTTGGACCGCTTGGGGTTGGCGCACGACGGGCAGCACCTCGTGGACGAAACGTTGCACGTCCAGCTTGCGGGCGCGGCCTGAACTCGCCTTGGGAATCAACCCGTCAATCCCACGGGCGTTGAAGAGATGAAGCCAACGCAGCCATTGGCGCTCGACCACCCGGCTCAACAGGCCCTCGCGCTCCCACGGTTGGTGGCGATACAACTCGGCCAGGGCTTGGAGGCGGATAAACACTTTCTTGGAAGGCGTGCAATCCATCGCGCTCGAGCTCTTCGAGCGTGGCGTTTTCGCGATTGAGTTGCAAGCCGTGGCCGTCCCACAGCATAAAACCTTGTACGTTATCGTTAAAAGTACAAGCTCTTTTTCGACATTCTTTTTGAGGTACGCTCTATAATGCCGAAGGATCGAGCATTTCCGGGAATATCTCAGGCATCTCCTGCTTACTTCAGACAGCGCCGTGAACTGGGAACCCAAACGCACCGGCGCAAACCATGCCGACAGACTCTCAACTCTCCTTCGGCAGCAGCGGTTTTAATGGACACTCCTCGCAACGCGGCTGGCGTGGGCGGCAAAAATCTTTTCCCACCATGACTAGTTGCGCATGGTAATCCTGCCAATAATCCAGCCGTTCAGAAGACGGATTTTCGTTCAAAGAATGTTCGCAGAGAACTTTCAACAAATCATAATCCTGCACGGGGTTGCCTTTCGCCGACGTGGCTTTTGAACTTTGAACCTTGAACTTTAGACTTTGAACTTCTCCATTCCACCATCCATGCCGTTGGAAAATGCGTTTCGTGTAGGCGTCTATGACAAAACTGTGATGCCCGCCGGCGTAAAGCAACATGCTGTCCGCCGTCTCCGGCCCGATGCCGTGAACGGCGAGCAATCGTTCGCGCACGATTGGCGTTTCCCCGGCAAACAAGCGCCTCAGGTCGCCGGCGAATTCATCCACCAGTAAACGCAGGAATGAGCGCAGCCGCCGCGCCTTCACGTTGAAGTAACCGGCGTGCCGGATAAGCTTCGCCAGATCCCCTTCACTTAGTGCAAAAAGTTTTTTCGGCTCCAAAACACCGGCCGCTTTGAGATTCGCAATGGCGCGCTCCACATTTCCCCAGTTCGTGTTTTGCGTGAGAATGGCACCGACGCAAACCTCGAACGGTGTTTCACCCGGCCACCAGCGCAGATGACCATAGCGCGCCCGCATCAACTGATACGCGCGACGCAATGCGGCGACGCGCTGCTTGCTCGGTGACGAAAACGGCTTTGGCATGGGAAAGAATTAACACGAAACGTCGCCATCGAAAAGTTGCAAACTTCAGAAGTTCTTCCAAAACGTCTCTTGCAAATCAGGCTGCATTTTGGTAATTGGCCTTGGTTCTCAGCAACAGGTCCGAGTGGGTGAACAGCGATTTCAAACCAGACAAAATCATTCCTATGAAAACTGAACTCCATTTCATCGGTAATCTAGTGGCAGCGTTGCTGGCTCTGTCCGTTGGCGTTCATCAAGCCTTCGCCCAAGGGACGCGGTTCTTCCGAATTTCCGGCTCGGCGGCAACGGCAATCACCTCGTTCCGACGAGATGGCACGATAGTCTGGAGCAACGCGCAGCCGGGCGCGACCTATACCATCCAGACCGTCTCATCCCTGCCCGGCGGAACCAATTGGGTGGACTATGTCCGGATTCCCACCACCAATGGCGTCAACACCAACCAGCTCATTGATTTCAACCCGCCCGCCGGCATGGCGTTCATTCCCGCCGGCAGTTTCACGATGGGAGACAATCTGGATTTCGAGAGCGATGCCGTCCCCACAAATGTGATTGTGTCGGCATTTTACTTGGACGTGAACCTGGTGAGCTATAGCCAATGGCAGTCAGTTTATTCGTACGCCACGAACCACGGATATGGCTTCGTCAATGCGGGAGCTGGCAAGGCGGTGAATCATCCGGTGCAGACGGTGGATTGGTATGACGTGGTGAAGTGGTGCAATGCGCGGTCGCACCAAGGGGGTAGGACTCCGGTGTATTACACGGATGCCGGCTTGACGAAGGTATTTACGAATGGCGAGGTGGCAACAATCTATCCGAACTGGGCGGCCGCCGGGTATCGGTTGCCGACGGAGGCGGAGTGGGAGAAGGCGTCGCGGGGCGGGTTGAGCGGCCAACGGTTTCCATGGGGCAACGTCATCAGTGAAAGTTTGGCCAACTATTACGGAGATACTTCATCCTACAGCTACGATTTGGGACCGGACGGCTATAACCCAATTGGGAGTATTGGAGGAACCTCACCCGCGACGAGTCCGTTGGGATCATTTGCAGCGAACGGATATGGATTGTATGACATGGCTGGGAATGTACTTGAGTGGTGTTGGGATTGGTATCCAAACCCATTTACGCCTTATGCGGGAGGCAGCGATCCACGCGGACCGGCATCCGGGAGCTCTCGTGTTTCGCGCAGCGGCAGTTATAGTTACCCCGCCTTGACCTCGCGTTGCGCCGCTCGCAGCACAAACGTTCCGGTCGGCGCCAACAACGGCATCGGGTTTCGTTGTGTGAGGGGACTTTAGTTTTTTTGCTCTTTTACGCTTAAAGAGGGTGTTCCGAAATTCGAT